>NZ_CADEGP010000048.1:16873-24774 GCF_902826915.1 uncultured Nitrosomonas sp. | reverse complement strand
TTTCTTGTATACAAAGCCTCCGCCACAGTCATGTGAATTTTGCAGGGCCGACTAAGTAGTCTCTGGGTTTGCCTACCGTAACGAGTTCATCTTGTTTATTCGCATAAACCCAATTTTTAATGTCCCTTTTGGTAGCGACAGTCGTTTGGCTGCCTCAACCAAAGTTAATCCACTTGCTTTAAAGAACTTAACTGATTGCTTCCTAAATTCCTGGCTATATTGTGCGCGGGATAATGCCATCTCTATCCTCCATTTCATGTCCTCATTTTATGAAACTTCAGACTCCATGAAAATAAGCATACCTAAGCCACTGCACAATGTGTTTTATAAAGTGCTCGAAGAGTTATTTTCCTGATCAATTCAGCAATAACCATTATTCGTGGTCTTAAAAAGGCAGCAGAAAGTCGAGTGAAAAAAGAATCTGGTCCTTGTTGCCGCCGAACGGTCGGTATGCGGTCGTATGATAAGCATCGACCCGGTCATAGCGAATGTTTGGGCGAATCGTAAGTTTCTTCAGTGCATTCCAGGTCAGCTTGAGCGTTTTGGCGGCTTTCCAGTTTAAACCGAGCGTCACGTTATAATAATCGGCCGGGGTAACGGTGACAGTGCTGGGGTTACCGGCATAACTAACGGTGGCACCATTCACGACATTGGTGGCAGCGGAGATGCGGAATGGGGAGGGGTTACGAAAACCGTCTTCGTCACGATACCATTCGCCGCGCGCACCAATCGATACATTGTCGGTCAGATCATAGTATAGATGCACGAGCGCGCTGAACCATTCGGCATCTTTGATGACATTGGTGTATTTCAGATTGTTCAGCAACACGCCACCAGCATGGCCATAAACATGGTGTAAAACTAACAAAGTCTTGGAGGTGATTCTGTGTTTGAACACGATATTGTAGAATCCCCAGATTTCACTGCTGCGCGCGGAAGTTTCGCCATAGGTACCGGAAAGATGAAATGAAGTGGCCTGATTGTCGCTGGTCCAGGTGAAGCCTCCCAATCCACTCCAGTTGCTTAGCTGCCTGTCCCAGCCTGCGTCCCAGCCACCCGTTGCGCTGCCTGTCAATGGGCCTCCGAGAATTTGCCAGTTTGCGTTGGCTTGGTAGGTGGCCAGCATGCCCGTGTGGGTGAAGGGTTCACCGACGTTCAGGGTATACGCACGGGTATAGAAAAAATTGTCGGGTGCTGGAACGGTCTCGAAGCCAGTAGGCGTATAGAAATGACCTAGCTTTACGTTGAGGCCATTGCCTACAGGCACATACGCTTCCATGAATGCTTGTGGCAGCGCGATACCATAGGTGCGTGTTGAGGCGCAGCATAGGTTGAGATCCCACTCATTTCTTTTGAGCGGCGTTCCATCATTGACATCAAATGTTGGCACGCCAAACGCCTGGGTGAAAATAGCATCGGTTCCGAACATAAAATCGAAACGTCCGCCGAAGTCCCAGGTTTTTCCTTCAGAAACGACCGAGCGCCGCATGAACAGGTTGAATTGATTCAACTGAAACGTGTTGGCCTGGTCGGCAAAAATTACAGGACCATTGAATCCGCCTGATTGGCTGGGATTTAACGTTGCACCTCCGTGAATCCAGCCGCCGAAGTCCAGTTTGTGATGATTAAGAAATTTTTTAAAGCTGTTGGCGCAAAGATTATCGGAGTATATCGAGCAAAAAAAGATGCTGCTTGCCAGGGCACATATCAGCCATCCTGAGTATCTTAAGTTAACTTTCATTTTAAAGTATTATTAAACTAACATTCTGATAAATAATATTTTTCTAATGGTTCTCGTCTAAAAAATATTGTGCCTACAAAGATAAGGTTAATGGTTTCCATTAATGAAAAACAAGGGTTATCCCAATATACATGCGGTGTTGATCAAATTAAGATGGTGCCATACGGTAGAGGAGATATTCATTATGAAAACACTGAAATTGTCAGTTGGCGTGTTGGCATTAATCGTTCTGAGCGCTTGTGCACAAATGAATGCATCGCTAATTGCACCGACCGGGATCGCGAACAATGATCATGAGGCTTTGGTCAGCTATTATGAAACCGTAGTCGATGAAGCAAGATCGAATCTGCAGAAGAATAAAAGAATCCTTGAGGCGTATGAAGCACGTCCCTATTATTATGGACGAAGAGGTTTGGATTTGCAGTCGCATACTTCCGCGAATATTCGTGCACATGAAAAGACCTTGCAAGAAAGCCTGAGATTTGCTGAGATTCATAGAAGGATGGCGACAAAACAAAGCAATGATCCAATCAGTAAAGCGAAAGTCAAGCCGGATTTATGACTTGCTTCGAACGGTTTTGCGATCGTGGCTGAGCTTTGCATTTTATCGCTGGTATGATTTGATTTCTAAAAAGGAATGACGAAATCGAGCGAAAACAGAATTTGATCTTTATTGCCGGCAAAGGGCCGATAAGCGTTTGTATGCAAAGCATCGACCCTGTCATAACGAATGTTCGGTCGGATGTTGAGCTTTTTTATCGCATCCCATTGGAGTTTTAGGGTTTTTGCGGCCTTCCAGTTTAAACCGATGGTCGCGGCATAGTAGTCGGCTGGGGTAATGGTGACGCTGCTGAGATTGCCGGCGTAACTCGTAGCTACACCGTTCACGATGTTGGTTGCGGCAGCAACTCGGAAGGGAGAAGGATTGCGAAACCCATCGCGGTCCCGAAACCATTCGCCGCGTGCACCTATCGATAAATTCTCGGTAAGATCATGGTATAGATGCGTTACGAAACCAATCCATTCGGCGTCCTTTACTACATTGGTATATTTCATATTATTCAATAAAACGCCATCGGCATAACCATGAACATGGTGTAATACCAGTAGAGTTTTAGGATCTATTTTGTGCTGAAATACAATGTTGTACATTCCCCATGACTCGTCGCTTCGTGTTGAAATTTTGCCATAAGTACCGGTAACGTTGAATGAAGTGGCTTGGTTGTCGCTGGTCCAGGTAATGCCCGCAACGCCACCCCAATTACCTAATTGCTTGTCCCACCCGCTATCCCAGCCACCCGTCGCGCTACCGGTAACGGCACTCCCGGAGACGGACCAATTGTTGTTGACGATATAGTTTGCTTGTAGACCGGTGTGTGTGAAGGGTTCTCCGGCATTAAAGGAGTAGGCCCGGGTATAGAAAAAATTATCCGGGGCTGGGACAGTTTCAAAACCGGTGGGAGAATAAAAATGTCCTGCCTTTAGGTTAACTCCATTTTCCCCGACCGGTATATGCACTTCCAAGTAGGCCTGCGGGAGTGCGATTCCATAAGCGCGTGTTGAGGAGCAGCAGAGATGGAGATCCCAGTTGCTGCGATTGAGTGCTTCGCCGGAATTGACATCAAAAGTTGGTACACCAAAAGCCTGCGTAAAAATTGCATCAGTTCCAAACAAAAAATCGAAACGTCCGCCGAAATCCCATCTTTTGGTTTCCGATATTACTGGGCGTTGCAAAAAAAGATTGAATTGATTTAACTGGAACCGATTAGCTTGATCAGCAAAAGCAACAGGACCATTGTAACCACCTGATTGGCTCGGGTTTAAAGTTGCGCCACCGTGAATCCAGCCACCGAATTCTATTCGGCTATCTTTAAAATGTTTTTTTAAATTATTTGCGTAAGGAGTGGTTGCATATAAAAAGAAAAAAAATGTGCCTCCCATTATGAATATGGTTAGCAGCCATTTCAGAAATCTTTTTTTAGAGTGATGGTACGATTCATTCATACATACAAATATAAACAGCCAAAGGCACGGAGAGTATTAACATTCCCCGTGCCTTTGGCATTCTTAAGAGCGATACTTAATTCATAATTCTATTCATCAATGCATCCATCGCCTGATGCAAAGATTCTTTAATTACTTGCTGGTTCAGAGCCTAGTCTGGCTTTGATTTTTTGGTTCTGTACTTGATTCGGCCTATCGTCAGATTGCGCATATTCATTTTTTTGAAGATCGGCAGCGATTTTGCGATGATAACCTGCTTGTTGAATAGCTGCTGTCGTTTCCTGTTCGTAGTGGCGGATATTTGCCAGCGTATGTGATTTATAATCCTGTCCTCGCCTGCCATAGTAATGGCTATGATCTTCATATTCTTCTAGCAATGCTATTTTTTCTTCAACTTTTGCGGCCATTTCTTTGGCCAGGCTGTCGTAGTGATTGGCTAAGTTTTCGTGATCATTGGAGGTTTTAGCTTCTGATGCAGCCATGCTGCTATCCATATTCCGTGCTTCCATTGGGCCCAACTGCGCACAGGCAACTAATAAAGAAAGTATCGGTAAAACTGCAAGATATTTTCCAAACTTAATACTCATGATGGTAAGCCTCCAAGTGGATTGACACATGTGTGTATCCTACGAGAATCAATATTGAAATGATATTGGGGAATCCATTGTTTTTCAATAAGGGAAACCCTTAGATTGAATTAAATTGTGCGTATAGTATATTTAATGCTCTTCAGAAATCCAGCGTGTGGCGTAACGGATTAAGTCGGCACCATCTTTTAAATGTAGTTTGACCCGGATATTGAAACGATGCGTTTCAATTGTTTTGATGCTGCGACAAAGTAATTTTGCAATTTCTTGACTGCTATGTCCTTGTCCGATTAAGTGGAGTACTTCGAACTCACTGGGCGTCAGTGTGTTGATGAGCTGCTCGGGCTCGGTTTGACCCGATGCAATGCGCTTTAACAGTTTGTCATGCATTTGCTTACTTAAATAAACGTTACCATTGAGTACCTCATGAATTGCCGCCAACAATATTTCGCCAGGTTCTTGTTTCATCACATAGCCACGAGCACCGGCACGTAAAGCGCGCTCTGCATACACGGATTCATCATGCATGGAAACGAACAGAACGGGAAGTGAAGGTTTCAGTGCATGCATGCTTTTAATCACTTCAAAACCAGATACGGTTTTAAGCGTGACATCCAATAAAACAATATCAATAGGTTCATTTTTCTTCAGTATTGCCAATGCCTCGTTGCCGTCGCCGGCTTCGGCAATTACTTCCATATCGGATTCCATGTTGATCATCATCGCCATACCATGCCTTAACATGGCATGATCATCCACTAACATTACTTTGATTTTATTTGTAGACATCTTATTAGGCCATCCGCATTTCTAAACGAACTTCTGTGCCACCTTCCGCACGGGAGAGAAAACTCAATTTTGCGCCCAACTGTTTGGCACGATATTGCATTATTTTTATACCCATCCCGGAAGTTGTTTGCGATGCTTCATCTGCTTCAATAAATCCACTGCCGTCATCGGCAATTGACAAACACAGTAATTCTTCGTTTAAAGATAAGGATAGAGTGATATGTTGGGCTTTACCGTGGCGAATTGCATTGTTGGTAGCTTCCTGCGCAATTCGATATAGGTTAAGTGCCAGAGTATTATCTTGAATGATGATGTTATTTTCACAAGAAAAAAGACAAGATATGCTGTAAGTCGTCGAGACCCTATTTGCTAGCGCTTGTAAAGCGGCAACCAAACCATTGGCTTCTATTTCAAATGGAAGCAGTCCTTGCGCCAGTTGTTTGATGTGTATCACTGAGATTTGTGCTTGTGAAGCAATGGAAGCGGCAACTGTTGCCATACTGGTGTTTCCTGTGGCAACGATTTGCTTCTCCAGCGCCCTGGCTTGATAGCCGATAGCCGCTATTTCCTGTCCTAGATTGTCATGTAACTCCTGTCCGATTGTGTGCGATTGTTCTTCAGCTACGAGTACCAGAGCCTGTTCTAACCGCTTGCGTTCAAGCCAGCTTTCCAATTCGCTGGCGATCGCGTTAATGAGATTTTGCTCTTCCACCATCAGATAAGGGTGATCTGCCGGATAAAAAACTCGTATTTGGCCGCACACTTTACCATTGACATAAATCAAGGCGCAGCAGGTGCAAGCAGGATTTCGTTCTGCACGCCAGAAACCGGTTTCTCTGGGAGTGACTTTGGCTTTTGACTGTAATCGATGCCTAGTTTCCGGGTCAAATTTTCCTATGGTAAATTTCCAGCCATTGAGTTCGATTACGGCGCTTGCCATATTAGGAAATTGCATGGCCGGTATCAGGTGTTCAAAAATATTCTGGCAAACGTTGTCTATCGATGATTCCATGCCAATGCCGCGGCGAATTTCATAGAGACAAGTGATTTCTTTCAGGCGTTCACGCAACAGCTCTTCAATTTTTTTACGCTCTAACCATCGCGCCAGATCACTGGTAATTGCATCGATAAGCTTTTGTTCCTCAGAAGCTAAGAACGGTTTGTCTTGAGGATAGAAAACCCTTAATTGGCCACATATTGTGCCATTGACAGTGATCTTTGAGTTTAATTCATGTGCCATATATTCGGTCGAGATCGCAGATGAAATACGTTTTCCATCGAGTTCGATTATTACCGAGGCATGTTCTGGATATTGCATGGCAGGTATCAGATGCGTAATTATCTGTTGACAGGCTTTGTCGACAGATAAATCCAATCCAATGTTGCGGCGAATCTCATACAGGCAGGTAATTTCTTTCAGCCGTTCGCGCAGCTCAATCTCCTTATGACTCAGTTCGATAGAAATCTGTTCTGCGGTTTCTTTAGCATTGCGTGATTCTCTTTCGGATCTGATCAGTTTTCGAACAAACCAGTTCAATAGCAATATTTCAGCAATAATCAATCCGGCAAGATAAAAGACAATGGTCATCAATTGATCATTAATCGGACTGAATAATTCATCCTGATCCAACTTCAGAATCATGCCTAAATCAATACCGTGGAGTGGCGCATAGGCCTCAATTACTGGTATGTGGCGATAATCTTTGACTGCTATAACACCGCTTGTACCATTGAGTGCTAGACTTATTGGCAATACTCCGCCTTTTCTTGCATATCTCAGGTGCGTAAATTTTATACCGTCAATTTGGCTGATAAAACAAGCCATTGCTTGTGTGTCCGCGGTAGGGGGAGCACACAATATGAACTCGCCGGTTTTGCCAATGGATCTTATTTCGCTAAACCTGCGTGTCACTTGTGGTAGTTTTATTTCTGTCAAAATTCTGCCGATATGCCGCTTTTCTTGATCTTTAATATCGACCTGAGTGCGAAGAATAAATTGATTGTCCCAAATAAGGAGCGTGTCATTGTGTTTCGGAAGCGGTATTGATTGAGCTACATTTTTAGAAAAATGACCAATTTGAGATAACGTATTGCCCTTGGCATCATAAACAACTGCGGCAGAAAAACCTGACTCGGGGAGTGAATTAACATTCCGCTTAAGATCGTGTAATGCGTTTTTATTTTCTGGCTGAGCGTTGAGTTCTTGCATTGATTGAATTAAGAACGGGCGGAGAGATAAAGTGTGTGTATCTCCCATGCCTTTTTGAATTTGGTTTTCTACCAGGAGTGCTTTACCCTGTAGTGCAGCACGTAAACCTATGCCAAGTACGGATTCAATCTGCTGTCGCATTGCACTGTAAACAGCAATACCTGTTGATAGAGTCAATCCTAGCAGGAGTAGGCCGCCGATAATATTAATCTTGTGATCATCGCGTGTAAAAAACAATCTATCCTCCTCAACTGGATTATCGGTATATGGCTTATGCAGAATACTTCGGCAACCGAATTGAAGTCAGTATGCCACACTTGATTAAGGCGGATAAAAGTACAGTTCCTGGGTTAACAGAGATAAATAATATTTGGTAGGTCGCCATAGTCATAGTTTATGAACAAGTTCGTGAATTGTTTTTAGTGTCAGCTAAATTTCTTAGATGTAACGAGCAGTTTACTGAAATACTATTAAACTTAGCAAGTTGCCGTTTTGTGAAACTATAAAATGATTGTTGTCATTAAAATGACACTATGCTCCATGTAATTTTCTTTTCCTTAGCATATTACTT
>NZ_CADEGP010000048.1:0-16773 GCF_902826915.1 uncultured Nitrosomonas sp. | reverse complement strand
GCTAAGTGCTAAGTGCTAAGTGCTAAGTGCTAAGTGCTAAGTGCTAAGTGCTAAGTGCTAAGGCAGCTATGATTACTAAGATATTTGATCGGGCTAATTGCTGAGAATAGAGATTGTTATAAATTAAAATTCAATTGGATCAACATCCAGTACCCAGCGTATTTTGCGGGCGGATAATGTATTAATTTGCACATACCATTCGGCCAGAAATGTCTGCAACTGTTTGCGTGAAGTTGACTGTATGAGTAAGTATGCGCGCTCCATTCCTTTTAAACGTAACAACTGAGCAGGCACTGGATCAAAAAGTTGTATCGCTTGGGTGGGTTTGGCCAAATGTGCAGCTTGCTCTAGAAAATCAAGTACGATTTTGATGTTGTGGGCTTCTGCGCGCAAAAGTGCCTGATATACATAGGGTGGGAATCCGGCTATTTCTCTTTCTGTCAGCAGAGTCTGCGCCAGGGTGTCATAATCGTGCTGTTGCAACGCATAATATAGGGGATGGTCAGGAAATTCAGTTTGAATTGATACATGTCCTGCAACATTGGCTCGGCCTGCACGGCCGGAAACTTGCATGAGTTGCGCAAATAAACGTTCACTGGCGCGAAAATCTGTACTGTAGAGCGAGGTATCGGCATTCAGAATACCCACCAGTGATAAATTAGGGAAGTCATGCCCTTTGGCCAACAGTTGCGTGCCGATCAGAATGTCTACTTGATGAGTATGGATGGCATGCAAAATTTCTTTCCAGGCATTTTTGCGGCGCGTGCTGTCGCGATCAATGCGCAAAATTCGCGCTGATGGAAAATGTGCAATCAGCGCTTCTTCCACGCGCTGCGTGCCTTGACCAAACGGTGCGATATCCTGATTGCCGCATTGCGGACAAGCTCGCGGGAATTTTTCTTCATGACCGCAATGATGACAGCGTAATTTTTTATCACGTAAATGAACCACTAGACGGCTGGAACAACGCTGACAGAGCGCACTCCAGCCACAGGATTTGCATAGTAATACTGGCGCATAGCCGCGTCGGTTGATGAAAATCAGGCTTTGGTGTTTTTCAGATAAACATTTTTCTAGTGCTTTGAGCAGTGGCTCGGATAATCCATCCTGTGATTTATGAATACGCGTGTCAATATACTGAATCGAAGGCAGCCTGGCGCTTTGCACCGCGCGGGAAGTTAGGCGGATATACTGGTAGCGACCATTGATTGCATTAAAATAACTTTCCAAGGATGGCGTGGCGGTGCCTAGCACTACAGGAATATTTGTTTTCCGTGCGCGAAAAATCGCTAAGTCACGTGCGGAATAACGTAATCCATCTTGCTGTTTGAATGAGCTGTCGTGTTCTTCGTCGACGATGATCAAGCCCAGTTTGGGTAGAGGTGTGAAAACAGCCAGGCGCGTGCCTAGAATAATTTTAGCTTCGCCACGCTGTGCTTGCAGCCAACCGGTTAACCGTTCTGTGTCGTTGAGCCCGCTGTGCAGATTAACCAATGAAGTGGTGCAAAAGCGTGCACGAAAAATCGCTTCCAGCTGTGGTGTTAAATTGATTTCCGGAATCAGCACCAGTGTTTGCTTATTGTGTGACAGGGCCGACTCGATGATACGCAAATAAACCTCAGTTTTTCCGCTGCCGGTCACTCCATGCATCAACCAGGTGTTAAATCGTTCAAGACCAGCAGTCACAGTGGTTACTGCACTGACTTGCTCGGCTGTCAAGGTAGGAATGATTGTAGCTTTTGGTGTGGTTGTATTGATTATGGGTTGTTCGGCTATCCAACCGAATTGTTTCCATTCACTTAGCAATTTACTGGTGCGCGGTGAAACTTGTTTGATTTGTTGGGAAGTCAGTTGTGCCGCATTTTGGAATGCGATCAGTAAACGGCGCGCCACGCGATTGCGTGCAGGAATGCTAGTGATATCGATCTGCCTACCTAAATTTGTGAGACTCAATGGATGTTGTGCGGAATCTTTCAGTTTAATCGGCTTGTTGTTGCGCAGTAGTGCGGGCAGGCTGTTCATGATTACCCCGCCGAGCGGGTGATGGTAATACTGACTACAGAATTGGAACAAATCCAGCAATGCTGGCGGGAGCGGATCTATTTCCCGGAAAATGCAGTAAACCGATTTGAGTTTCTCGATCGGGACCTGAGTTTCCGTACTGATCGCCATAATAATGCCCGTGATCTTTTTTTTACCAAATGGTACGCAGACGCGCAGACCAATATCGTGCATGCTGGCATCTTCGGCTTGATAATCAAATAAAGTGTCTATGGGAATATTTAGGGCGACGCGAATGATGCGCATAAGCAGTCGGGACTATTGCGGCTGAGAGACGTTACCCACTTGGTTTTGAACAAATTCCAGTGAGTAACGTGTCGAGATTGGAGTAGCAAGTTATTTCGAGACGCGGTATAGCGTAATGGATGGTTCGCGGGATTTTTCTAATTGAGCCGTAGTTCCGTCAGAGCTGATAGAGAAATTTGCGCTACCTTCCTGATGGGAGAAGCCGACACAGCCATTCGTGTTATAGGTAAACCTTGATAAATCGAGCTTGTTGCTTCCCTTGTCGTAGGAGTACGATGCAAATTCGATACCGGGTTTTCCACATTCTGCTTGATCTTCGCGTTGTGCTTCACCCGTTGGGTCGATCATCAGAAATTTACCGTTTGGAAAGAACACCAGCGTTTGTGTTTTAATGGCATTTTCATCATAAGCCCAGGCTCCGATGATTCCGGTCGCATCGTTATCAATTTTTGCGAATCGTGTTTCCTTGACTTCTTTTTCTGCCACTTCATTTTCGTTACTGAGTTCGATTGGCTTGGCGATATGAAAGAGTTCACCAAATACACTGGTTTTTTCTCGTTCTCTTTGTACCGTTACAATGTCAGAATACATCAATTCAAAACCGTCGGTACGTACCCTGCGGGTTGGTCCCGGATCGGATAAACCAGCTCTGAGATTGGTGTCGATGGTAGGTTTACCAACTAGCTTGAATCCACGATTATCGAAATCAACGGCACTGACAACTCCTGCTTCGACACCTGCCTGAAAAATGGTTCGCCCACTACATACGCGATTTTCATCACAGGAATCATCCGGTCTGGCGTCGCCCTGTAAATATTCCCCGCTGCTATCGGCTGCTACTCGCAGTACGCTGGCGGTTTGATCGGTATAGCTCACCCATATTTGTGCGCTGAGCAGTGCGACACCTTGTGACATGAAATGGTCACGGGCCTCCTCAGGAGTTCTGGCTTCGCCTTCTATGCTTCCAGCTTCCATGATGCTTTTTAAATTGGCGGATTCAGCAAATGTTTCCGGATTACTGTTGAGATCAATGGATCCTTTGACGGCAGCAGCCGTTTCCTGCGAAATGGAAATGCCATTGGATAAATTGCTATCGGAATCAAGAGACTGCAATAGGACCAATAAATTTTGTAATTTGTTGTTGTTATCTCCTGCCAGTTCAATCGGCGTCACAATTTGTGAACCCGGAATATTTCCCAGTGTCAAACCGCCCAATTTGAATTCTATTTTGTCGCCATGGTTGAAGTTAAAATTACCTTGCTCATCAGTTGTGCCCGATTTTCCGGAAGAGGCATTATAGCTAACGCCAGAGACCGGGGAGTCAACTAAAATACCCACGGCTGGGCCGGTAGGCATATTTCTTTTGGTCGCTGATGTGGAGGATGACGATGTTGTGGCAGTATTCTCACTACTATCACAAGCGACGAGTCCCACAATAAATGCTGTGGATAATAAGGTTATCCATGAATTCTTTTTAAATGAGTGTGTGGATTTCATTAAGATGCTCTCTTTTTTGATTAATTAAAAATTCAATCTTGTACAATTTATACTTTGCGGTTGTCACAATGATAAGCGGATGCTGATATTTTACTATTAAGATTGCTATTATAGCCAAGCAATCGTTTTTTCGTTTTTTACTTGCATAATCTGGTTTTAAGTTATTGTCTTCTCGTGTATTTTTTTCGCTAATTTTTTGCTAGGGAGAATATAAGGTATTTATATGTCAAATATGGCTGAGACCTCACAACTGACAGAACTGTCAGCGCAACTCCCCATTGACTGGTACCTGGATCCAAAAATTCTTGAAATTGAAAAACGTATACTGTTCGACCAAGGGCCAGGATACGTGGGTCATGAAGCAATGGTACCAAATATTGGAGATTATTACGTGCCGGAACGGATGGGGAAAGCCAAAGTGTTGGTGCGTAATGGACAAGGGATTGAATTGCTTTCCAATGTTTGTCGACATCGGCAAGCCCTGTTACTGAATGGTAGAAGTAATACCAAAAACATTGTGTGTCCGATTCATCGTTGGACGTACGCGCTGGATGGGAGATTGCTGGGCGCACCACATTTTGATCAGAATCCTTGCCTCAATCTTGCGAAAACACCGCTACAAACCTGGAATGGTTTGCTGTTTGCTGGTAAGCGTAACGTGGCACAGGATTTGGCAAATTTGAGTTCCGATGTTCTTCAGTGTTTTGATTTTTCCGGTTACTTGATGGATCGTGTGCAGATCGAACATTACGATTGTAACTGGAAGACATTTATAGAAGTTTATCTGGAGGATTACCATGTCGATTCGTTTCATCCGGGTCTGGGTCATTTCGTCGATACCGAAAAACTCAATTGGGAGTTTGACAGTTGGCACAGCGCGCAAACAATAGCCATCGATTGCGCGCGTCTGCAGAAGCCTGGTAGCCCCGTGTATGCTAAATGGCATGAGCAAGTGCTACAGCAAACTGAAGGAAAAATGCCACCACATGGTGCCATATGGTTGCTGTATTTTCCTAATATCATGCTGGAGTGGTATCCCTATACGCTTGTTGTTAGCACGATATTGCCGACCGGCATTGAAAGTTGCATGAATGTGGTTGAATTCTATTATCCGGAAGAAATTGCATTATTCGAACGTGATTTTGTGGAAGCTGAACAGGCTGCCTATAAGGAAACCGCGCGTGAGGATGAAGAAATCTGTCAATTGATGACTGCAGGTCGGCGTGCGTTATATGCTCAGAATCTGAACGAAGTAGGACCTTATCAAATGCCAATGGAGGCCGGAATGGAGCATTTTCATCAATTCCTGCGACGTGAGATCGGATCACGCCTTTGATGGCTGTTCAGTCGTAATTTCAATATTCAAGGAAGACAGATTAATGCGTTCGATGTGGATGCTGGTTGCTGCATTTATGTTTGCTTGCATGGGGGTGCTGGTTAAACTCGGGGCTGCTTATTTTTCCAGCACTGAGCTGGTATTTTATCGATCGCTGTTTGGTGTTTGGATGACCTATCTGATTCTTCGTTTTTATCGCTTGTCGGTGCGCACGCCGCATTGGCGGATTCACTGTTGGCGCGGAGTAACCGGCTTGGTCAGCCTGTTGATGTTCTTTTATTGCTTGACGCAATTGCCGTTAGCTACCGCCGTTTCGCTGAATTATACGTGGCCTCTTTTTGCCGCCTTATTTTCCACTCTGATTCTGAAAGAGCATATTCATTGGCCACTGATCGTGACTGTGATATTGGGCTTTATGGGGGTGATGTTATTGTTGCGTCCTAGCGTGCCAGATGAGCAATGGTTTTCGGGCGTAATGGGTATTGCTTCAGGTTTTTTTGCAGCGATCGCATATATCAATGTCAAGCAATTAGGTAATCTGGGTGAAACGGAATGGCTCGTAGTGTTTTATTTTACCTTGATTAGTACTGTGTTAACCGGTGTGTGGCTGCTATTTACCGCATTTAGCCCGATTACCGGTCATGGATTGTTGTTGTTGCTCGGAATTGGTCTGGTTGCAACCCTGGCACAATTGGCGATGACGCGTGCTTACCATCGAGGTGTTACTCTGGTCGTATCTTCATTGGGTTACAGCACGATATTATTTTCCAGTCTTTGGGGAATCTGGTTCTGGAATGAAATTTTATCGCCGATTGCTTGGTTGGGTATGGGATTGATCGTTGCGGGTGGATTACTCAGTGGCATTTTAGGTTTTAAATTGACGCCGGCCGTTACTCAAAAGTGATCTTGCCGCCAGTTGCCAGCAGGCAAAATTTGCACCAATCCGTTTAATTGCCTATGATGAGCTTGTTATTATTTGGGATGGGATCATGATTACAATTCAAAAAAAGGGTAACTTGGTAATTGTTGCAGTCATTGGCGAATTTACCTTGACCGATTATCATGAATTTGAGCAGCAGGTGTTATACAAGCAGCACTTTGATGGCAAGGCGAATCTTTTGTTTGATTGGCGTGACATGCTGAATTACACCGTCGATGTCGCCTGGGAAGAAGTCAAGTTCATGCGTGATCATGGCGGCGAGTTTAATCGAGTGGCCGTTGTCACGGATGACGAATGGCAGACCTGGGGTACTTGGGTTTTTAATCTGTTTGTTAACGCCAACGTAACGGTGTTTCATAATTATGCAGAAGCCGAAGTATGGGTTTCAGAGAATGAGTGATCGACGCTTATTTCATTATAAACGGCGTTGTTTATGCGCAGAGAGGGGCTGTGTTGCTTAACATCCAGATGGACTCGATTTTAGAGTGGTTTTTAATGTTTTCTAAGTTTGCTACTAAACTGGTAATAAATGCATGGACGAATTGATACTTGCCCGAGTATTGCATGTACTGGGTGTAATTCTGTGGATTGGTGGTGTGGCGATGGTAACCTTGGTGTTGTTACCGATGCTCGCGCGCATGTCATCAGCAGCGGAAGCGATAGAAATTTTTACTCGTTTCCGGCAACGTTTTGCCGCACAGGCTCGGGTTGCTACATTGGTCGTCGGTTTAAGTGGTTTTTATATGGTGTATGCGTTGGATGTCTGGCAACGTTTTGTACATTGGCAATATTGGTGGATGCATACCATGGTGTTAATTTGGTTGTTGTTTAGCGTGATGCTGTTTGTTATGGAACCGCGCGCCCGCCGCCAAGCTGCAGTATCAGCGCAGAAAAATATCACAGCGGGAATGTTTATTAAAATTCAGCGTAAGCATATGATCTTATTGATACTTAGCTTGATTACCATTGCCGGTGCCGTGGCTGGTAGCCACGGTTGGCTGATCCCTGGCGACTGATAATGGATTACGCGTTATTGAAAATGGTTCATGTCGGTAGCGTGATTTTGAGTTTCTCGTTATTTTTTTTACGCGGTATTTGGCTAATTCAGGACTCTGAAAACCTGCGCCAACGCTGGGTTAAGATCCTGCCGCATATCAACGATACGGTGTTACTTGTCAGTGCCATTCTACTGGCGATCGCGATCCAGCAGAATCCGCTAGAACACGCTTGGCTGGCTGCGAAGATATTCGGTTTGCTGGTGTATATTGGTCTAGGCATGGTAGCGATGCGCTTTGGCAAAACCCGCAAAACAAGGATTGCCGCTTGGGTTGCAGCTCTTTTTGTGTTTGCTTATATCGTATTGGTTGCTTTGACCAAAAGTCCGGTCTTGGGTGTTGACTAGATTTCTTCGGCGTTACATTCCAAAGAATTCAATATTGTCGGATGGATTTCTCTACTTGTCGTCTTGAAAAAGCCGGTTGTCACCAAGCGCAAGCGATTAGTGATTTGATCAATCAGACCTATCGCGGGGAGATTGGCTGGACTACAGAAGCTGCAATTATTCAAGGTGACAGAACCGATCGGCTGGAAATAGAAGCTGCTATGGCGCACCCTGATGCTTGTTTTTTTGTTGCCAATCAACCTTTCATGCTGGCGTCGTGTATTTATATCGCGAAAGAAGACGAGCATGCCTACATCGGTTTTTTCTCGGTTCACCCAAGCCTGCAACAGCAAGGATTTGGTAAATATATGCTTGAACAAGTGGAGGCCTTTGCTTGTCACACAATGCAAGTGCGCAAATTTATTATGTTCGTGGTATCGCAGCGACCGGAATTGATCGCATTTTACCAACGTAGAGGCTACTGCTTGACCGGTCAGGTTGAAGCGTATCCATTGCATTTGGGAGCACCGAAAGCTTCTGGCTTGACAATTGATTATCTGGAAAAGGTTGTGTAAGGCAAAATCATGTGTTTTGCAGTTATTATTCAGCCAAATCAAAAGGAGGAATGCCATGTCAAAATTAAGATTTCTGATTGTCCTGCTGGTTCTTTTTGAAACGGCGTTATTACAGGCCGAATCTGCTGATCTTGGCGTTTGGCATAATGCAGCTCCGACATTGGAGAAGCGCACTGAGATTGCGGTAGCCGCATTGGACGGAAAAATCTATGCGGTCGGCGGATTCAGTCAGCCTAGTCTTAGCAATGTACTGGACTTCGCTATCAGTCGCATGGTGGAAATCTATGATCCCGCTACCGATGCCTGGACAGAAACAACGCCATTGCCAGAAGGCCGTCATCATGCCGGAATTGCCGCTCTAAATGGTTATTTGTATGTGATTGGCGGTTTTACTAAAGGTGGTTTATCGGTATGGCGTGCAGTTGCAACGCTGTATCAATTTAATCCAGCTAATCAGACCTGGCATGAATTAGCACCCATGCCGACCGCGCGTGGTGCGTTAGGCGTGGCGGTATATCAAGGTCATCTCTATGCCATTGGGGGATATGACGGAGATAACAATTCCGCCGCTGTGGAAGTGTACGATCCGCAAACCAACGTATGGACTCCTGCAGCCGCTATGCCGACAGCACGTGATCATTTGGCGGTTGTGACTGCAGGCGATAAAATTTATGCCATTGGTGGGCGCCCAAGCTTGAATTACCGCAAAAATATGGATGTAGTCGAAGCCTATGACCTCGCCACGAATCAATGGCACGCACGCGCCAAATTACCGACCGCACGTAGCGGTATTGCCGCTGGCGTGATCGATGGACGCATTTACGTGGTGGGTGGTGAATCCGGTGAAGGCACGTTCGATACGCATGAAATGTACTTGCCGGAAGAAGATCGCTGGGCGACTATGGCGCTGATGCCGACGGCACGGCATGGCTTGGGCGCGGCTGTAGTCAATGGCCGACTGCATGTCATCAGCGGTGGTCTGACGCCGGGTGCATCGTTTAGCCAAGTGCATGAAGTGTTTGCCCCCGCTCATTAACAATCGTAAGCTACGCCGGCGCGACGATTAATTCGGTGCGTACTTTGTTTTGCCATTCTTCCATCCAGCGGGGAAAATCATTAGGCAGCAACGGCCTAGAAATAAAATTTCCTTGTGCCATATCGCACCCTGTCTGCCGCAAGAATTCCCAATCGTTACGATCCTCGACGCCTTCCGCTACGATATCCATGCCCAGTTGTTTGCCCATCGATAAACTGGCATCGTAAATGGCGCGCAATGTGTCATCTTCACACGCGCGATGCACGAAGCCTTGGTCAATTTTAAGCTCATTGAAAGGAATATCGCGTAACTGCGCCATTGATGAATGTCCGGTACCAAAATCGTCAATCGACAAATGAAATCTTTTGAGGCGCAAGCGTGTTAGGATTTCCAGCGGTATTCGTGTATCGGATCCCATTAATTGGCTTTCTGTGACTTCGAGTACGATCTTTTGTGGCGGCAAGCCGTTTTCGGTCACCAGATTAACGACGAAGCCTTGGAAGTCCAGTGATGCCAGATTATCCATTGAAACATTAATTCCAATCCGCAATGTCAGTCCCTTTTCATGCCATTGCTTGGCCTGGGCTATGGCCTGCTGCAAAACTTGGTGTGTCAAGTCGTCAATCAGATTATTTTCTTCTGCGATGCTAATGAACCGATCGGGTAATATGATTCCATCTTTTGGATGATGCCAACGCACCAATGTTTCTGCGCCTATAACCTCGCCTGTTGCTACCGATACTTTAGGTTGGTAGTAATTGACTAATTCATGCTGAGCAAGAGCGGATTGAATATCTGCCGCGACATAAATTTTTTTGTTAGGTTGCTGCTCGGTTGAAGAATTAGGTTCCCATTGTTGTAGTATTTCAGATAGCTTTTCAGGATTTACGGGTTTTAGCAGGTAGCCAAGCATGGATATTTTGTGCGCATGGACCAGTCGCTCAGCGGTTTTAAGCATGCGTTCGTCTTCACCACTGACTAAAATTAGTTTGCCGTGATATTGCCGATCTACCAAATAACGCACAAACTCGATGCCATCCATATCGGGCATATTCAAGTCGAGTAGAATTAAATCTGGGCAGGTGTCGATTTGATCAATTTTCTTCAGAGCATCGGAACCGTTGTCGCAAGTAACGACGGAGATATAGCCCAGCTTGGCAAGCATGCGTGTCAGGAGTTTGAGCATGAAGCTATCGTCATCGAGAATCAAAATCTTGACGTTGGATGCGCTAACCATGACTTGCCTTTATTATTTTGTACGTTAGAAAGGGGCGCAAAAAGAGGTGCAAAATTACTTTAAACATTTGGCACGATAATACACTGTGTCACGAGGGAAATGGTAGTAATCACTTTTCCGATAAACCTTAAATTGGAGAAATGCTAGCATAAGCTGCATCCTGTTGATTAGTTAGGGTACTTGATATCCCATGACTTTGATGACTTCCCACTTGAAGTCATGCACATGGACATCATCATCTGTAAGTGCCATGGAGAGAGCGCCTTTCGTTACTGGCGGTAGCTCTAGGTTGATTTGGTGTTGCTTCGTTTCATGCGACATATTTTCATGCATGTGCATCTGGTGATGATCATGGATCGGTGTCATGCTGACAATGAGTTGCGTCACATAATAGTGGTCATTGCCATTGTAGATGGTGCCACTAAAAATTCCCCAGCCAAATCCTGCATCAATTTTAAGTTGTTGAATTGCCCCAGCAGGTAGTTCGATCAAGTCTGGCTGTTGTGCGTCAGATTGCTGGCAACAGTCTACAGCGGCAGGAGGTTCGCTAGTCAAGGCAGGGAAAGAAATAATCAATAATATTATAATGAAAAGAGAGAGTCTAGTTGGCTTCGATAGATGAACCATTCAATGTCCTTAGAAAGATAACAGTTTAAATAGTATTTGAAAGAGATTATAAATCAATAGGCCTAATTTTATTGACCCAGATGCGATGCCAGCTGATAGGATTCGCATAAAATTAGTGTCTGTGGATCTGAAGGAATAAAAGTTTCTTGCAGTAAGGTAATATTTTGTCTCAAAATATTACCCGAACTTTAAACCCCATTCATTTTTGAGGTGTTCATGAAACAGAAAATACTTTCGATTATTTTTGGAGTGATGTCATTGACGGGATGTATATCAATACCATCAGAGGCTCCGGAGCTTTCAGCGCGTAGTTGGGTGCACGATTTCTTCTCTGGAGGCGGCGCATGTTAGACTTCTGCCGGAGTTTTTTCGTGACCTTAAAGTCGATGCAATGTGGAAGCAGGTCGTCCAATCACAAAATGTAAAAGATCGCTTAAACTTTATTACGCTGGCTGGACCTAAACTCCAAGTGAAGATTAATCAGAAGCGTGTCGAGTTGATTCAGCCACTGGACGAACTTGAAGCGGAGTATGACCAAGCAAGAGTAATTAATAATTCATTGACTGCTTTCTTGCAATCCACATCAAAAATAGAAGAGAACCGAAAGCGTTATCTCGATATGATCGGAATGACAAATACGGATATCGATAAATTTGTCAACCAAACTGATCAAGCAGTATCCGAGCTGGTCGTTGCTGCACGTAGTGTTGAAGATCGTGTGCAAGATACGGAGAGATACCGCGAAAAGATCAAGAGCATTCTTGATAAACTACGTAAATGAGGGGTGATAATGACAATCGACTGGGACAAATTTTAGGAAGAGTTGGATCAAGTTATTGATGGAACAGGAGATAGAACGGATAGTAAACTTGCTGGAAAGATTTCAGCAATTACTCGATTATCAGACGAGGAAGTTAAGAGTCTTTTCCCAGATTCAGTTGAGGTCAAGAAGCTTGTGGAGCTGATGGAAATTGTTAGGAGTTCGAGTGATCAAAACGAGAAAATTAATAAAATTGTTGGCAATACCGAGGAATTTGGTGAGATCCTTCTCAAGTTGCTTGCCAAATTTGTTTAACTGTATGTGATTTTCATCAAATATTAATCCTCTTACATTAGCGCAACCGATGACGATTAAGTTAATTCGTTTTGCTTTGTGAGGACTGTGCTTTTTTTAGATTCGCATGTAAACTTGCAGCGGTCTAGAGTGCTTTCGGATGAAAGTGTCAGATGTATATCTGCTGTCAAAATTTTGCTAAGGCGATGAGCATATCCCGCTAAGAGGCTATCAGGTGTGTTTTAGTAATTGACAAATAAGACAACCGGTCGTATTATTGGGCGATGTCAAAATCAAATAAAAAAGAGTTTAATCGAGAGAGCTTGCTAAATGAAGGCGTTGCATTGTTTATGGGACAGGGTTATCACGGTACCGGATTGCAGGAAATTCTCGATGCGGTGAACGTCCCCAAAGGTTCTTTTTATAATTATTTTGACAGTAAAGAAGATTTTGGGGCTAATGTTATCCAGCACTATATCGGTCCATTTATTGCACAATTAGCCGGACATTTGGATAGCTCTGGTATGGATGCGCTCGGTGCAATTCGGTGTTATTTTGATGAACTTATTGCAGAGCTTGAGAGAAACGAGTTTAAGGGGGGATGTCTTTTAGGTAATTTGATGGGCGAACTGGGCGATACCAGTGAGGTTTGCCAGAAATCCCTTCAAGCGGCGGTCAAACGCTATCGGGATTTATTGCAGTATGGGTTAGCGAAAGCGCAACGGCAAGGAGCGGTAAGATCGGATAAATCGGCTGAAGAAATGGCTGACTTGCTGATAAATGCCTGGCAGGGTGCTTTATTGCGAATGAAAATAGAAAAATCATCTGCTCCAGCTAAACAATGTTGTCATAATTTACTAGGAGATTATTTTATGCCTTAATTTTTTTATCTGAATTAAATACGACTGGTCATATTTTTTAATCAATTTTATTGGAGGCACTATGCCAAAATATATAATAGAACGTGAAATTCCTGGAGCAGGTGCATTAACACCCCAGGATTTGCAAGCCATTTCTCAGAAATCATGCGGTGTATTGAGTAATATGGGGCCACGGGTTCAATGGCTGGAAAGCTATGTAACGGATGATAAGGTTTATTGCATCTACATTGCGCCTGACGAAGCTGCCGTCAGAGCGCATGCTGAACAAGGCGATTTTCCAGCCAATCGCATTTCTCGAATCAAAACTGTGATTGATCCTACTACTGCCGAGTAAAGTAAGTGAATTACGATGGTTCGTAAGGTCGACTGTTTCTATCTGTTAATAATGTACAGAAAACTGATTTTATGAATTCTACATTTTGGTAGACGGAAAAGTAAGTGACCATAGTCATTTAACGGTGCCAATTTATTCAGGAGGGATATACCATGCAATTTTATGCTGCTGTTCATTCCACGTTCTTCATTTCGATGCTGGTTTTGGCAAGCACCTGCGAGTCATTTGCTGAAACTGGAACGCCAAATATAACGCCAAAAAATTTTGTTGCAGCAGAATCGAAAGGAGGGCATCAGCATTACGCGGCATCCGAGTTGGCACATAAGCCAGGTACGGATGGTCAGCTTGCCCCCAGGTTGCTTAATCTGGGTTCGCATACGTTTCCGGTTAGCACGCGTAACCTGCTAGCGCAACAATACATCAACCAGGGGCTCAATCTTGCCTACGCATTCAATCATGCCGAGGCACGCCGGGCATTTCGCGAAGCGGCACGACTTGAGCCAGATCTTGCAATGGCTTACTGGGGGCAAGCGCTGGTACTCGGTCCTAACATCAACGCAATGATGGGACCGAATGAAGAGCCTCAAGCGTCAGAGATCGTACAAAAGGCTAAATCGCTGATGAAGAATGCATCGCCGAAAGAGCAAGCGCTTATCAATGCTCTGGAAAAACGCTATTCGGGACAAACCGAGCATCGAGAAGCAAATGATAGGGCTTACGCACAGGCCATGAGGGAAGTACTTCAGCGTTTTCCACATGATGAGGATGTTGCGATGCTTTATGTGGAATCCATGATGGACTTGCGGCCTTGGGGCTATTGGATGCTTGACGGCCAGCCGTATGAAGGAACAGCCGAAATCGTTGCGTTGACCGAAGAAGTGTTGCGACGCAATCCGAAACATCCGGGCGCTCTGCATATGTATATTCACTTGATAGAGCCGACTAGCACTCCCGAGCGCGCAGAGCAAGCAGCCGACACGTTGCTGACGTTGATGCCCGCAGCGGGACACTTAATACACATGTCATCGCATATTTATCAGCGCGTCGGTCGCTACGCCGACTCAATAAAGAGCAATCAACTTGCAATCGCGGCGGATGAGGATTACATCTTGCAATGCCAGGCGCAAGGTTTGTATCCGATGGTGTACTATCCGCACAACATTCATTTTCTCTGGTTTGCAGCGACGCTAGACGGTCAGAGTAAGCTTGCCATGAGCGCTGCGCAGGAAGCAGCTAGTAGGATTGACGATGAAATGCTGAAAACAATACCGCTGACCGCTATATTCCGCGTAACGCCATTTTGGGCGCTTGCACGATTTGGGCATTGGCAGGAAATTCTTGCACAGCCTGCGCCCCCTGCAACCAATTTGTTTTTAACCGGAAGCTGGCACTATGTACGTGGTCTCGCATTTGTCGCAACACAACAATTGCAGCAAGCCGAAAAGGAACTGGAAACGTTGCGCAAGATTATGAAAAATCCGCTGCTGGATAGTCCACTGCTCTCAAAAAATACCACTAAGACTGTGCTGAACGCCGCGCCTGAAGTCTTGGCAGGAGAGATTGCCGCTGCGCGAGGGCAGTTCGATCAGGCTATTGCATATCTTGAAAAAGCGGTTCGCCTAGAAGATGCTTTGGTGTACACCGAGCCGTCGGAATTTCACTTGCCGCCACGGCTGGTGTTGGGTGCTATCCTTCTGGAATCAGGACGACCCAATGAAGCGGAAACAGTTTATTGGGAGGATTTGCGCCGGAATCGCAACAATGGATGGGCGCTTTATGGCTTAGCACAGGCATTGCGAGCACAAAACAAAAACGATGATGCAGCCATTATCACAGCACGTTTTGAACAGGCTTGGGCGCGTGCCGATATAAAATTGCAGGCATCTCGTTTTGGGCGCTAATGAGTCATTTGTGAAGTGAAGTGGTGTCGCCAGACTGGACAAGCCTTAAGCCCTGACACTACGTTAAAAAGGAGCAATAAAATATATTTTTATACTATTAAATTGTTTAGAGAAGATTAGAGATCACTAGACAGTCTAAGCCATTGAGCCACTAAGAACACAAGTTGCTTCTTATGGGAAACTGAACTTGATCTGATAGGCACCTCGTGATGTCGAATAACTGTCAGATCAAGTCGCGACGACTACGAATTAGATGAAGCTACCTCTCTCAGAAACCAAGACTAGCTAACAAATCATCCGCTTGGTTTTGATTGCATACGACATCATTTCTTTTCTCAGGGTTGATAACTGGTCCATTCATGAGTCCTTCATGTTCTGTTGTAATCTTCTTGGCGGGGACATTGGCAAGTAAAAGATCAATTAGATCTTTTTCTAAACTTTGTACCATATGCGTAATTTTCTTGATGACCTGGCCTGTCAGATCTTGGAAGTCTTGTGCCATCATTATTTCAAGTAATTGGGCATTGGTTGCACTAGTCTGTTTGGGTACCTTGTCAAGATACTGAAGTGTTTCAATAAGCAATGTTTTGAATATTTTAGGATCTGGATTCGCTTGCTGGGTTTCAAAGGCTTTTTTCCATTGCTCAGATAGATGAATTGCATCATTTGAAAGTTTATCTTGAATTGGCATTGCGATTTCAGTGGCATTGAGTGTGCGCTCAGCAGCTTGTTCAGTTTTTGTGGAGACATAAGCCAGTTTATCTTGAGCATTGGGCACTTCAGAAGCAATGTCTTGGAGACGTTTGTCATACCCCAATTCCCGTAAGCTATCGTGTAAGTTCCGTGTTAACAATCCAACCTGATCAAGAATTCTTTTGTCAGTTATTATGGGTTCTTGGTTATCGTCGAATTTAGTTCCGGAATTTTTTGATGCATCAGTTAATTGAATCGATTTTCTGGATTTTTTTGGAGTTAAAGCTGGATCAATTTCGTTAACTTTTACTTTCATCTGACCTTTTGTATTCATAGTTAACTTACCTATTCGTTGTTAGAGGAAATTTATGCCTTTTCAGCAATTTTGGCTTTCATGTTCTGGAAAATTTTATTTAGCTTTTCTTCGAGCACGATGGCAGTGAATGGTTTAACAATATAACCGCTTGCGCCGGCTTGGGCGGCAGCCACAATGTTTTCTTTTTTGGCTTCTGCGGTGACCATAAGGACGGGAATATTTTTTAGTGCAGAGTTCGCGCGCACATTTTGCAGCATAGTTAACCCATCCATATTGGGCATATTCCAATCGGATACAATAAAGTCAAAGTTACCGTCTTGCAGTTTACGTAATGCGCTTGCACCATCTTCAGCCTCGTCAACATTGACAAATCCAAGCTCTTTTAAAAGGTTGCGAATGATTCTACGCATGGTAGAAAAATCATCGACTACCAGAATTTTCATATTTTTGTCCGTCATGCTTTTCTCCGAAAATAGTTGTATCTTTCGTATTACTCGTGCTGCTCGATCTATAACTGGCTAATTAAATAGTTTTATTTGTATCAATCTTGCTGGTGTATTTACGACAAATGACTATTAAAATTTAGGCTAAACCAGAAGAATATTGGAGCTATGATTATTTCTGGTGTATGACAAGTGAGGAGAAAGCGGTGTAGCCT
>NZ_CADEGP010000047.1 GCF_902826915.1 uncultured Nitrosomonas sp. | reverse complement strand
TTCAATTCATCTTGAATCTGTTGCAGGGTACTTTCCAGTTGCTTGATGCGTTGAGTCGCTGCATCTTGCGCATAGACTTGCGGTGTAGTCACTGAAAAAGCGATTAATAGTGAAGTGCTTGTTACAAAATTAGCCGTTGATTTTCCCTTTTGTAAAAAATACTTCATATAATTCTCCTTTGATTAGTTTTTAGTTGTGGCGAATAATTAATTGCAATAGCATAAACAGAAAGCTTTGCAGCAATTTTGATCTACATCAAGATAGTAGTAATCAGTGCCATGTTTTGAGAATTTAATGAATCCTAGTATTAGAACGTTTGCATCATTTCCATCCGTGGAAAGTGCGTTGAGCGAGCCCAATGGGTTGCTGGCCATTGGTGGTGATCTTACTTCGCAGCGCTTGCTTGAGGCTTATAGCAGGGGTATCTTTCCCTGGTTTAATGAAGGTGAGCCGATTCTTTGGTGGAGCCCGGATCCGCGCATGGTGTTGTTTCCCCATGAGTTAAGAATCTCTCGTTCACTTAGCAAAGCCATTAAGAAGACTAACTATGAGATTTATGTGGACTGCAACTTTACCCAGGTTATGCTAGCTTGCGCCGCGCCGCGCAAAGGTCAGTCAGGCACCTGGATACACCCGCAAATGATTGCTGCTTATACTGCGCTTCATGAAATGGGATTAGCGCATTGTGTGGAAACCTGGATCGATGGTGAGCTTGTGGGGGGGCTGTATGGAGTGGCTTTGGGTAAGGTGTTTTTTGGCGAGTCAATGTTTTCACGGGTTCAGGATGCATCAAAAATTGCCTTGGTGCATCTGGTAAAGCAATTACAATTCTGGCAATTTGGTCTGATAGATTGCCAGGTTAGAACCCGGCATCTGGAGTCCTTAGGGGCGCAGGAAATTTCCAGAGCGGAATTCAGTCAAAAGCTGGATAGTCTAATTACTGCCGGATTTGAACCCGGCAGTAAATGGAACTTTGAACGCATCTTGATTGAGTAGAACTGCTCGTGCTTAAATTTCACACCACTAACCCCTATTCCTGCAGCTATTTGCCTGATAGATTGGCATGCTCTGAAATCGCAACGCCAGAAAATATAATTGATACAGTAGCTTACGGAAAGTTGATTCAGGCGGGTTTTCGCCGCAGTGGACATTACGTCTATCGCCCTTGTTGTGAACATTGTCAAGCTTGCCAATCAGTGCGTATCAATGTTAAAACTTTTACTTCCAAACGTACCCAACGCCGTGCTTGGAAACGGCATCAGAACTTAGTAGCCATACAGCATCCGTTGCATTATCAAGCGGAGCACTATGCGCTCTATCAGCGCTATCAATCCAAACGGCACTTGGGCGGCGGCATGGATAATGATTGCCGGGAGCAATACCATAATTTTTTGTTACAAAGTTATGTGAATTCTAGATTGATAGAATTCCATGAAGCAGGACAGTTGCGCATGATCAGCATTATTGACATTCTGCCCGATGGCATTTCATCGGTATACACATACTATGACGCGGATATTGCTCATGCAAGTTTTGGCACCTACAATATTGTATGGCAGATTGAACAATGTCGGGAGCTGGGACTAGACTATCTTTATCTTGGCTATTGGATTAAAGAAAATCAGAAGATGCGGTATAAGGCCAATTTTCAATCACTCGAAGTTTTGATTAATGGTCGCTGGCAACTGCTGGGTGGCAACAATATTTCTTAAGATTCATTCAAATTGGCCATCGCCTCAGGATAAAATCATTTATGTTCTATACTTTTTTTCGACCGCTGTTGTTTAAATTAGATCCTGAGTTTGCTCACAGAATAACATTTGGCGTAATTCAACAGATCAGTAAATTAGGCTTGCTAAAGAATGTTTCTATTTCTTGTCGGCCACGAAACGTGATGGGATTGACGTTTCCTAACCCTGTAGGATTGGCTGCTGGCTTAGATAAGAACGGTGAGTATCTGGATGCTCTCGCTACATTGGGATTTGGTTTCATTGAAATTGGCACCGTAACACCAAGACCTCAGCCGGGCAACCCAATGCCTCGCATTTTTCGTGTGCCTGAGGCAAACGCGATCATCAATCGTCTAGGTTTTAATAATCAGGGTGTCGAGCAGTTGGTAGAGAATATTAAACGCTCGAATTATCAAGGTATCTTAGGTATAAATATCGGCAAGAATTTTGACACGCCGCTAGAAAAAGCGATTGATGATTATTTGATCGGGTTACAGAAAGTTTATTGTCACGCTAGTTACGTGACAGTCAATATTTCATCGCCAAATACCAAAGATTTACGGCAATTACAAGCTGCTGATGCCTTTGATCAGTTGTTGGGTGAATTAAAGTCTGAACAAGCCAGGCTAGCACAAATTCATGGAAAATATGTGCCGATGGTGATAAAAATCGCCCCTGATCTTGATCAAGGGCAAGTCGAGTCGATTGCAACGTTGCTGCTGAAACATTGCGTAGATGGCGTAATTGCAACCAACACGACTATCTCTCGAGCCGGTATTGAGCATCTGGCACTCGCACAGGTGAACGGAGGGCTCAGTGGTGCTCCATTGACTCAGCGCGCTACGGTGGTAATTCGGCAACTGCATCATTTCTTGCAAGATGCTATTCCTATCATCGGTGTCGGCGGTATCCTGTCAGCAGGTGATGCGCAAGATAAGTTAAGCTCTGGTGCCAGCCTGATTCAGCTATATACCGGTTTAATTTACCGTGGCCCTGATTTGGTTAGAGAAATTGCCAAGACGGTTTGTGTTGATTTAAAAATTAGTCATTTGCAATAATGAATAAACTGATTATAGATCAGATAGATGAGATTTTGCCGCAAACCCAATGCAGGAAATGTGGTTTTATTGGGTGCAGACCTTATGCAGAAGCTATCGCGGAAGGTCGTGCAGATATCAATCAATGTCCACCTGGAGGACAACAAGGGATCCATAGAATTTCCGAGTTATTGGGTGTTCCGGCTAAGCCGCTGGATACGACATATGGCTTCCCAAGATCCAATCAAGTTGTTGCCTGGATTGATGAACATTTGTGTATTGGTTGCACCTTCTGCATCCAGTCATGCCCCGTTGATGCGATTGTTGGTGCTGCAAAACAAATGCATACGGTGATTGCAGACGAATGTACAGGCTGCGATTTGTGTGTTGCACCGTGCCCGATGGATTGCATTCGCATGATTCCAGTTGATAAAGAAATAACAGATTCGGTTAGCTCGCCCGCAGACGTGGATAGAAAACAAGCTGCAGAAAGAGCGCGTTCACGTTACCAATTTCGTCAGCAACGACTTGCACATATCAACCAAGTTGGTAACAAGGTACGTACTGAAAAATTTATTCAACCGCCGGAAGATAATCAGGTAAGCGCTGAAGTGCGCAAAAAGACTATTATTGCAGCTGCACTCAAGCGTGCAGCTGCAATACGCGTTCAGGCAACAAACGAATCGAATTTCAGAAAAGCCAAATGAACTCAATTAAGCGTCACGAAATTTTTGCTTGCCTGAAATCAGCCAATCCCCATCCGACCACTGAGCTAGAATACCATTCACCTTTCGAATTGCTTATTGCAGTTATTCTTTCTGCACAGGCTACAGACAAAAGCGTCAATTTAGCGACACGAAACTTATTCTTGCAAGCCAACACGCCAGAAAAGGTTCTTGCTTTAGGAGAGGCTGGCTTAACAGAATTTATCCAAAGGATTGGATTATATAAAACCAAAGCAAAGAATATCCTGGCCACCTGTCGATTGTTGATGCAACAGCATCATAGTGAAGTGCCCCGTACGCGAGAATTGCTCGAGCAATTACCCGGTGTCGGACGAAAAACTGCCAATGTGATTCTGAATACAGCTTTCGGCGAACCAACAATTGCTGTCGATACTCATATTTTTCGAATTGCCAATCGCACAGGCCTGGCCCCTGGAAGGAATGTTTTGGAAGTGGAATTGAAATTGCTCAAGGTGGTACCTAAAGAATTTCTTCAGGACGCACATCATTGGCTGATTCTTCATGGCAGGTATGTTTGTAAGGCGAGAAAACCAGAGTGCTCAGTATGTAAAATTAATCATCTGTGTGAATTCAAGAATAAAAATATTTAACTTCAGCAACTCTATATCTATGTTTAAACCATCTCGAGAACAAGCGCGCCAGTTATTTTTTGATACTTGGCGCAAATACCGCCAGCAGGAAGTCTTATCCGGGATTGAAGCAATTGTGTTGGAGGTGATACTGCAACACCAGGAGTACCAGGGTTTATTTGATAATGCCGATCAATATTTGGATAAGGATTTTTTACCTGAAATGGGTGATACGAATCCATTCTTGCATATGAGCATGCATGTGGCGATTAAAGAACAGCTGTCAATCAATCAGCCAATTGGCATTTGTGAGCGATTTGCTCGATTGCAGGAAAAAACGGGGAGTGAGCACGATGCTACCCATCAGGTAATGGAATGCCTCGCAGAAATGATTTGGCAAGCGCAGCGTTATCAATCTGAACCGGATGCGACTATCTATTTTGATTGTCTGGACAAGCGATTAAACTCGATAATTTAATTAAAAGCGAGATAAAACCAAATAGATTGTGGTATTTATCCCGCTTTTAAATTTCAGCTACAAATAGAATTATTAAATCTACTTTCTTTATTTGTTCGAATTCAAAGTACCTGGTAGGCTTGAATAGTAAAAAGCCAGGTTGTCAATATCTGCTGCACTCAAGTTGGCAGCCATAGCAGTCATGATAGGATCATTTCGTGCACCGGATTTGTAATCATTCAACGCTTTTGCTAAATAGGTCCTGTACTGTCCACCAATCTTAGGGAAATTTGGTGCAGGACTGTTTCCATCGACACCATGACATGATGCACACACTTCAGCCGCTTTATTTTTACCTGCTTCAATATCAGCAGCCACTATTTGACTTGATAGCATCAAGGCTACTGCACTTACTGCAGCAATTACATAATTCTTCATAATTCGTTCCTTACGTAAATGACTTAATTAATTTTTAGAA
This sequence comes from uncultured Nitrosomonas sp., assembly GCF_902826915.1. Lineage (GTDB taxonomy): Bacteria > Pseudomonadota > Gammaproteobacteria > Burkholderiales > Nitrosomonadaceae > Nitrosomonas. Next base: position 19,798 of record NZ_CADEGP010000047.1, on the reverse strand, counting down.
TAATAAGCAGCAAAATCTTTGAAATCTTGTTGCGATAGCGTTTGAGCCAAGCCATTCATGGTCGGATGGTTGCGCGTGCCATTTTTGTATGCTTCCAACGCTTTAACGAGGTATTCCTCATGCTGACCGCCCAGTTTTGGAACATTATAAGCATTAGGAAAAGCTGTTCTATATCCTGGAATTCCGTGGCAACCTTCACACATTGAAAGTTTATCTTTTGCCGCAACTGCATCTCCTTCTCCTTCCGCTTGAGATGCGCCTGTAAATGCCAAGAGCAGACCCATGGCAAGTAATAAATTCATAATTAATTTTTGTTTCATCTAATCCTCCTTCTCTCAAAACTTGAACTTTAAACGATACGCCCGGTTTGGTCAATGAAAAGTGTGAGTATGTCCATGTTGTTTATAGGGAAATGCTAGTCTCAGGTACTCAAGTCTTTGGCGGATATTGATTCCAATTCTTCCCATCTTATTAAGCAATCTGTCAGCTCTTTTTCAATCATTGAAAGGCGTTTTTGTAATGCCTTTACTTCGTCGGGATAATCGCGATAGATTGTTGGCTCATTCAGGCGCAAAATAATAGCGGCCTGTTCATGTTCCAATAAATCTATTTTACCAGGTAACGCTTCAAGTTCCTTAGCTTCCTGATAACTAATTTTTTTTGTTAGAACAGATTTGGATGCTTTGGAAACTTTGGTTGGTAAAGTACCTGGCTGGTTGGATAATGTTTTTTGCTGACTGATATTATTTTCAAAACGTTTTACACGTACCCACTCTTCATAACCCCCAATATACTCACATAATTTTCCATTTCCTTCAAAAGCAATTACTTGTGTAACTACATTATCTAGAAATTCGCGATCGTGACTGACCAGAAACAACGTGCCGGTATAGTCCTGCAGCAATGCTTCCAGTAACTCTAGCGTTTCGATATCCAGATCATTGGTGGGCTCATCCAACACCAGTACATTGGCTGGACGGGTAAACAATCGTGCCAGTAACAATCGGTTACGCTCTCCACCCGACAGTGATTTGACCGGCGAGCGGGCGCGCTCTGGGGGAAATAGAAAATCTTCCAGGTAACTGATGACGTGTTTGCGTTTGCCGTTAATCTCGATAAAGTCCGAACCTTGACTGATAGTGTCGGTTAGAATCATTTCTTCATCGAGTTGCTCACGCATTTGGTCGAAATAAGCAACTGCCAGCTTGGTTCCTTGCTGAATTTCTCCGGAATCCGGTGCTAATTCACCTAAAATTAATTTTAATAAGGTTGATTTTCCAGCACCATTAGGACCTAATAACCCCACCCGGTCCCCTCGCATGATGCGGCAAGAGAAATCTCTGATAATTACTTTATCGCCATAACTTTTATTGACATGTTCCAGCTCAGCCACTAATTTTCCCGAACGCTCGCCGACATCGACATTAATGTTGGCTTTGCCGACTTTTTCCCTTCTTGCTGTGCGTTCTAGCCGTAACGCTTCCAATCTTCGTACTCTGCCCTCATTGCGTGTGCGTCGTGCTTCGATGCCTTTTCGTATCCAAACTTCTTCTTGTGCCAGTATTTTATCGAATTTCTGATGATGTACCGCTTCAACCTCGAGCATTTCTACCTTCTTGCGCTGATAATCCTTGAATCTTCCCGAGAAATTTTCCAGACTGCCGCGATCCAGTTCGATAATTCTGGTTGCCACATTATCCAGAAAACGCCGGTCATGCGTGATAAACAAAACACTGCCAGAGAAATCTTGCAATAATCCTTCCAGCCATTCAATCGAAGAAAAATCCAGATGATTGGTGGGTTCATCCAGCAACAGCACATCTGGCGATATCACCAGTGCGCGCGCCAACGCCACGCGCTTTTTCAAGCCACCGGAAAGATGTTCAATCAAGGTATCCGCAGGCAGATTCAACTTATCGATTACTGTTTCTATTTTTGCCTGCAGACTCCAACCGTCTTCCACTTCCAAAGTACTTTGCAAATCCTGCAGTCGAATCAGCAACGCATCAGTATCATCTAGTGTTTCACTCAACGCATGTGAGACAGCATGATAATCCAACAATATTTGGCTAATATTGCCTAAGCCAGTTGAAACTTCCAAATACACCGTATTGGCAGGATTCAACAGCGGTTCTTGTGAAACGTGAGCCAGCTTTAAATTAGGTGCGCGCCAAAGTTTTCCGTCATCCAACTTGATTTCTCCTGCCAAGGCACGCAGCAAACTTGATTTACCTCCGCCGTTTCTGCCAATTAATCCTACACGCTCTCCCAGATCCAGTTGCAAATTCGCATGATCGAGTAAAGCATGGTGGCCAAAAGCCAAACAGGCGTTTTCCAGTGTAATGAACGGCATCAGTAAGGTTTATTTTTTGCAGGAGTAATTAGATTCTACTTTTTGATAAGCAACAGGGGGGCGATTTTGTCATGCTTTAATCTGCTTGGCAAAAATGTATTAATAAAAATGGAGCCCATAAGCTCCATTTTTACAACAACCATTAAAATAAATTGAATTACTCAACTGCCGATACATTGATTTTTTTCGGCAGTACTGCTTCCCGCTTCGGAATAACCACTTCCAGTACGCCGTGTTTTGACGATGCGGAGATTGCATCGGCATTCGCGGTATCCGGTAAACTGAAACGCCTGTAGAAAGAACCGTAGGTACGTTCAACACGTTTATAACCTTCTTTCTCTGTTTTACTTTCAGATTTCTTTTCTCCCTTAATAGTAAGCACACCATCTTCCATGCTGATGTCAATTTCCTCCGGTTTTACCCCTGGAATATCCGCATGAATGACAAATTTATCATCTCCTTCCTTAATATCCACAGCGGGCGCCCATTCCGCAGTTGCGGTGGAACCTTCAGCGACACCACGTTCCAGTTCTCTTTGTAGTTGACTCAACAAACCCCAAGGTTCATAACGTGTAATAGCCATGATAATTTCTCCTTATAAATTAAAAACACATCATGCAAGTCCAATACCAACGCCTTGTTCAATCTCACATTGTTAACCAATTGAAACGGCGGTTTTACAGTTACAGAAAATACACTTTCGATGCAGATATAAGGTTCATTTGATTTTTTTCAAGCGGTTGGATAAGAATCTTTAGCCGATTTTCAGTTATATTGATCGCAAATAAAAAATTGCAATTATTGCGAGTAACGTCGTCGCAATCCATACACAATCGCTACCGTAATTGCCAGCAGTAAAACGATCCAGATCATGTTCCGTTTAACCCATTCGATTGGATCTGCCCGAACGGAAAAGTTTGCTTCGGCAAGGCCAAGTATTTTGTTCTTTGTCTGTGCACTATTTTGTGCCAATAAGTGCAACTGGAATTTTAATACTTGTGCACCCGAAGAATTTGGTGTTACCCACCAGCGCCATTTTGCTGCGTCACCATAGTCTGAAATCGGATCTTGCGGTCCCTGCCGATCAATTTCAAACGTTGCTCCGGCAATTTCTGCCTTCATGTTGGAGGATACCGCGCCGCTAATTCCCTGTATCGAAGTGCCCTCGGAAGCTGTAGCAACAATTTCGTTCAAAAATCTGGCAAAATGCTTGGTTTCCAAATTGAGAATTACTTCAAAACCTTCATATTGTTTGACTGTTGACGGAATCGTAATCGCTGCACTATCAACTGGTAATTTCATAATCACCGGATTACCCCCCCTCTGAGCCGATAGCATGTGCAACAACGCATTGATTGAGAAAGGTACGACTAGTAATACCGCCAATAATGCGATGGGCATGATGAAATTAATATTCAAACTGGATTCAGGTTCTGAGTGGGGCATGATTTCTCCAACTGTTCATTTTATAGCGAAATAATATTATTCTTAGTCCAGCACTTTTTCTATTTTCTAGACAAGTTGCGCAGTTAATTACTGTCGCATTTAGTCGATTCGGAATAAGCGCGCAAGATCATAATAAAAAATAATTTTGAGTCTTTAGTGAATCATTCCGAACAGAAATTGTTGGTCTTTTTATACCTTATAGTACGTAATGTATGCACTAAACGATAACATCTGTCGTGCAAGATTAATTTTTTATTTGTATTGTATTGACAAAAAATTGCCAGATCAAAATCTAATTTTTTGAATCCTTTTCCGACTGAGATAGCAGATGCGGCCATAGCCGCTGCATTGCCAAGAAAGTGAAAGAAGCCGACCAGGTTATCATGGCAAGGCCTGCTAAACCTTCGGCAGCACTCAGCATGCGGATGGCGCCAACGGGTAGTAAGTCACCGAATCCGACGGTTGTGTATACAACCGAAGAGTAATAAATAAAATCAAATAAATTACCTTCATCTATACCGGTAATGTGCCCCATATCGGGACTATGTTGCATCAGCATATAGCCTAAAGCAAAAATCACAATTTCAAGTACGTGCGCCACCAACAAACCCAGCATGACGATCAGCACTCCGATGCGTCTGTGCACGTGCACGCCAATCGTGCGACTTAAAAAACGCAATGCTTCGTAATGTAATATCACACAAGTGGTAACAACCGCACCGGAGATCACTAATCCAAGCAAATAAGAAGCATGCTCATTCATAATTTTAAGCGAATTTTTTAATCACAAAACGTATTGTAGCTACATATAATAGGGAGAGGTTTAAGTGTGGAACATTTATATAGCGATAATTACGCCGTCTTAGGAAAAATTCATGGGGCAAGTGACTGAAACAATAGGGCGTGGATTGGCCCGATTTTTAACCAAGCAGGTAAGACAAAGCATTCAGGTTGCAACAATCAGTCAGGAAAAGCTTGCTGCTACCTTGCAGCCCGGCGATGTGTTATTAGTGGAGGGAGACACACGCGTCAGTGTCGCTATCAAATATTTGACGCAATCCACTTGGTCACATGCGGCACTTTACATCGGCAATGTACTTCCGCATGGCGCTCCCTGGGAACTCCCCCGAGTATTGATCGAAGCCGATCTGAAAGAGGGTGTGCGCGCCATTACACTGGCGCATTATGCGCAAATGCATACCCGGATCTGCCGTCCTGTCGGTTTGAGTAATGATGATCGCAAGCGCGTTGTCGATTATGTAGTTGCACGTATCGGCCATCATTATGACCTGAAGCATATTTTCGATCTCTTGCGCTATCTGCTACCAACGATCCCGGTTCCTACACGATTCCGCAGGCGCATGCTGGCATTGGGAAGTAACGATCCGACGCGGGCAATTTGTTCCACTCTGATTGCGCAAGCCTTCGAGTCGGTACGTTATCCCATTCTGCCGGAGATTCAGCGCACTTGGTCAGATGATCCCGCGCGTGCCGATTGCTATGCAGATATTTACCGTATCCGTCATCACAGCTTGTTTACTCCAAGGGATTTCGATATATCGCCTTACTTTGATATTATCAAGCCGGCAATCGAAAATGGTTTTAACTACCGCTCACTTGCTTGGAGCGATACAACGCACGATCCTAAACGAGTTCAGTGTGAAGTTGCTAAAGTAAAAGAGTGAGGATAAGTATGGTGATATTTTTGCTGAAGTTGGCGCTGTGCCGACTACACTTGATAGACCGTATCGGCAAGTTGGCGAAGCTGTATGTGATGATACACGGCAACAGTAAATGAAGCGCCACAACAAGAACTTATGTATTCCAGCTATAAATCAGTTCGGCTTTTATTCTGGCAATACGCGCTGTGCGTACTTTGGTGTTAATAGCACTAGGTAATGTAGTTGACTCAGGTAAATTTTGTCTGAGTTCAGCTGCAATCGCACCGGCATCCACTTTTTTTGCCGCAAGATATGCTTTTCGGAATCGATCAGCCTGCACATAAGGCCTGATTGTATATCCTGGGCGGCCATGAAAATCGCATGCGCAAGCTTGCAAAAATTCCTCAAATCGACCTGGTTTACGGTAAGCATCGACCGCTTGCAGCATATTTGCCATGGTGGATGGTTTGAGCTCTTCTGCCCGGTGTACATCGCCGTGATAACGGGCAACCAGTAACGCAAGGTCGCGCGATTCTTTAGGGACTCTGATGCGTTCACACAAATTCTTTGTCAATTCGATGCTGCGCGCTTCATGGCCTATATGGCGGGGCCATTCTACGGGCGATGTGGTGCCTTTGCCCAAATCATGGGTCAGCGCGGCAAAGCGTACCGGTAACGAATAGTTTTGTGCGGCGGCATAATCAATGACCATCATAATATGCACGCCGGTATCGATTTCAGGATGTGCATGCACAGGTTGCGGAACGCCGAACAACACGTTCACTTCGGGAATAATCCGTGCCAAGGCGCCGCATTCCTTCAGTATATAAAACATTCTGGAGGGGTTTCTCTCCATCAATCCGCGTGCGAGTTCTTGCCAGACACGCTCCGGTACCAGTGCATCGACTTCGCCGTTGTGTACCATATTATTCATTAGCATCATGGTTTCTGGCGCAATGCGGAAACCGAAGCGCGCCGCAAAGCGGGCGGCTCTGAGAATCCGTACCGGATCTTCCGCAAATGCCGGACTGATATGGCGTAAAATACCAGCTTCCAGATCAGCGACACCATTAAAAGGGTCGATGATATTGCCATCTGTGTCTTTGGCAATTGAATTGATGGTGAGGTCTCGACGCGCCAGATCTTCTTGCAAGGTAACCTGGGGAGAAGTAAACACTTCGAATCCTTTATATCCGAGTGAAATTTTTCGTTCAGTCCGGGCTAATGCGTATTGCTCGTTTGTCTGCGGATGCAAGAAAACCGGAAAGTCCTTACCCACTGGACGATAACCCAATCGCTCCATCTCCTCCGGCGAAGCGCCCACTACCACATAATCATGATCCTCGACCGGCAATCCGAGCAGTTCATCGCGTACCGAGCCGCCTACGAGATACGTTTTCAATTACTGTTTCGCCCTCACAACCCCTAAGCGCTCCTTAAGTGTTGGTGAGTTTTGCCCATGCTCGAGTACTTTGGCGTAATACATTGAGTTCTTCAAAACCTTCTTGACGTAATCTCGAGTCTCATTAAAAGGAATCGTTTCAGCATAAATAGCGCCTTCCAACATTCTAGTGTCGTCGCGCCAGCGTCTGGCTCGCCCCGGTCCGGCATTGTAGGCAGCCGAAGCTAACAGCGGTTGATTATCCAATGTGCTCAGCACGTGCTTAAGATAATAAGTACCCAATTGCAAATTAGTATTCACATCCACTATGAGGTTCTGGCGGAAATTTGGTATTCTCAATTGCTTGGCAACCCATTCGGCCGTGGCTGGCATCAGTTGCATCAAGCCTGTTGCCCCAGCATGGGATTTAATATCTGCGACAAATCGACTTTCCTGCCGAATTAAACCATACACCCAAGCTTCATCCAGCTCATGCCGTCGCAATACATTTTTAAGTGCTTCCCGATGTGGCGATAAAAAACGCAAACTGAAATCATGCTGCGTTATCGTTCTATTCGCAGTATTGATTGCGCGGTCATACATGCCTTGACGGCGGGCTACTTCCGATGCAGCCAATAATTCTGCATCGGAAAATTGCCGAATGGTCCAACTCCATTCACGAAATGCCTCGGTGCGTAAATTCATGCGCGTAAAAGCCAATGTTCGCTGTATGCCGGGTCTGCGTTCCATTGCGGATACCTCGTTAGCGTTTGCGTGATAAGTTTTTCCTGCGATGCTGAGTGTGGTGCCCAACTCTTCCCGTGCCAATTGGCCATAAAAACTGTGCTCATCGCTGAGCGGAATTAAAATATTATTTGCATCCAGCGTTTGGCCTTTAGCGATTAACGCACGCGCTTTCCAGTAGCGCCAAGTATCAATCTGCTGCTCGGTGAGCGACATTTTTTCGATAGTCTTCAGCACTTCATCCCAGTGAGTGACCCGCAAAGCTGCGCGTGCTTGCCAGGCAAGCACGATATCCGAAGGTGGGTAGGTTTGTGGTGTATTCTGAGCTTCCCGGAACCAATCCAGAGCACGTGGATCATGCCGCATTGCTGCGCGGTACCCGAGCCTTCCAAGGAAAAAGGAACGATCAAATGGAGTAAGCTGGTTTTTGATCTTTAACCATTGCACATAGGCTTGGTTGGTATCATTGCGCAGCAGACGCAATAGCGCAAACAAGGCAATTTCACGGTCGCTGCGCGATTTAATTTTGTTTTTTAAGGTATCCAGATACCGCAATGGATTCTTGGCTGCATTATTCAAATCAGCGCTGTTTAACGATTCGCTGTTAGGTAAATAACGATTAATGTGCGTGGCCACGCCAGTTTGACCCTCTTCCAAGGCGAGCCGAATTCGGGTCCAGATATCTTCCAGCGTAATCTGCCCGCTGTAGATTAACGTTCGAAAAACTTGTGTGCAGCTTTCGGGCTGACTGGTCGGCGTAAACCACAATGACCGTACTTCCGGTAGCACTGAATTATCTTTCGCATTCAGGCGATTCTGATAGTAATAGCACAAGAGTTCAGTATCCCTATTCACTGACAGCGGATATTCAGTTTCAAAAAGTAGCCATTGTTGATTCTTGCCCAAGATCTTGAGCCAATCGCCGCGTAATCGATCTGCAACCAAGTCGCCGTCATAGCGTGTGAGAAAGTATCGAATGTTGGCAATGTCAGTGGTTTGCAGCCTCATGCGCAATTTAAAATATTCCACATAGGATCCAAGCACGTGGTGCTGCAACCTTGCGGCATATTCATCTAAGCGTTTGACATTGCCAACCTGAAAAGCTTCACGCGCGGCGATAAAATCAAGGTCCTGGCTTGCAGATAGCGTTCCGGAAAAGACTAAAAAGATTAGTCCTAAAAGATAATTTCTCATAGCTATTTCCCGCGCAGGAACACAATCAATGAAGGGTACTTACAATCAAGAAATAGAGCAAATATTTTACAGCTAGTTCGGGTTTCCACATCCTTGCTGTGAAAACCCGGCAGCATACTTCACAGGTTCCGGAGAAAATTCTGCAACTAGTCGGGTATGATTATTAAACAACGCCTTGACCCAGCATGGCGTCAGCCACTTTAACAAAACCGGCAATATTGGCGCCATCTACATAATTAACACTGCCATCGGGTTTGGTGCCATACTTCAGGCAAGATTTGTGGATGGCCTGCATAATCGCTTGCAGGCGAGTATCAACCTCTTCATGGGTCCAAGACAAGCGCATCGCATTCTGACTCATTTCCAGACCTGAAGTGGCGACACCGCCGGCATTGCTTGCTTTACCCGGTGCATAGAGTACTTTGTTGTGAATAAAACATTCGACTGCTTCAGCAGTAGACGGCATATTTGCGCCCTCGGCAACACAGATAACGCCGTTGTTAACCAGTGTTTGCGCATCAGTCCCGGTGATTTCATTTTGCGTTGCGCACGGCAATGCTACCTGTACCGGCACATGCCAGGGATTTTCTCCTGGCAGAAAAGTGACATCGGCGACACGCTTTGCATATTCATCCAGGCGCGCATATAGATGATTCTTTATTTCGGCCAATATCGCCAGTTTTTCCAAGGTAAAGCCATTTTCATCTACGATCGTGCCGCTGGAGTCAGATACGGTAACCACCTTGGCACCTAGTGCCATGGCTTTCTCTACGGCAAATTGGGCCACATTACCCGAGCCGGAAACCGAAACACGCATTCCTTCCATATAACGTCCTGCCTGCCGTAATACTTCCTGAGCAAAATACACCGTGCCATAACCCGTTGCTTCCGGACGAATCATCGATCCACCAAAACTCAATCCTTTACCGGTAAATACACAATCAGCTCGATTGGATAGTTTTTTCATCATTCCTGCCATGAATCCGACTTCACGCCCACCAACGCCGATATCACCGGCGGGGACATCGGTATTTGAACCAATATGGCGAAATAGCTCGCTGATAAAAGCTTGGCAAAAACGCATAACTTCACCCGGGCTTTTGCCTTTCGGGTCGAAATCGGAGCCACCCTTGCCACCGCCCATCGGCAGCGTCGTCAATGCATTTTTGAAGGTTTGTTCAAACGCCAGAAATTTAAGAATCGACAGATTCACCGAAGGATGAAACCGGACGCCGCCTTTGTAGGGGCCAATGGAAGAACTGTGCTGAACCCGGTAACCCCGATTGACCTTAACTTCACCATGATCATCGACCCAGGATACGCGAAATATTATCACTCGTTCCGGTTCGACCAAGCGATCCAGCAAACCATGTTCTGCATACCGTGGGTGTTCCATTATGAAGGGCCACAAGCTTTCAACGACCTCCGTAACCGCCTGCATATATTCTGGTTGATTAGGATTGCGCTCAGTCACATACGCGCTGAACTCCTGAAGGCTCTTATATTTCATTTTTAATTCCCCGGTAAATGAAAGGTTATTTGCGAATAGCCCAATTCTGCCAAATAAATTCACAGGTTGCACTGTATTTTTGTTAGAAATAGATTTTTTAGTAATTTTTTCTGTGCTGTTACATTGAAATTATCAGCTATTGAGGTTTAGGTTGCAGGAAAACTGATTCTGACAGTAGGTGGAATTCTTTTTCTACTGAGTTGGTTTTATACGTAGAATGAAGGTCTCTAGTTGTCGTATCCCTTATCTTAGGGGATAATGTACACTTTTATTTACTTTATTTTTCTGAAAAATTAGGGAGCTAGTATCGATGGGGACTTTCAAGGATTTTGACGCGACGGTATTTAAAGATTTGACCAGTGCGGTGCGTGCATTGGCGATGGATGCCGTGCAAAAAGCCAATTCCGGTCACCCCGGTATGCCGATGGGTATGGCTGAAATTGCTGAGGTGCTGTGGATTCACCACTTGCGTCATAATCCTGGCAATCCGGGTTGGGTTGATCGTGATCGGTTTGTTCTATCCAACGGGCATGGGTCCATGTTGATTTATGCTTTATTGCACTTAACTGGTTATGACTTGCCGATGGAAGAACTTAAAAAGTTTCGTCAATTCCATTCAAAAACGCCTGGGCATCCAGAATACGGCTATACGCCGGGCGTGGAGACTACTACCGGGCCGTTGGGTCAGGGTATCACAAATGCAGTAGGCATGGCTTTGGCAGAGAAGGTATTGGCGGCCGAATTTAATCGTCCGGGCTACAATATTGTCGATCATCATACTTATGTTTTCCTGGGTGACGGCTGTTTGATGGAAGGTATTTCGCATGAAGCTTGTTCATTAGCCGGTACTTTGGGTTTAGGCAAGCTGATCTGTTTTTATGACGATAACGGTATTTCCATAGATGGTCATGTGGAAGGCTGGTTTACAGATGATACGCCGAAGCGTTTTGAATCTTATGGCTGGCATGTGGTGCCTAATGTCAACGGTCATGATCCAGTAGCGATTGAAGCGGCGATTGAAGCCGCGAAGCAAGTTAACAATAAGCCATCGATGATTTGTTGCAAAACGGTCATCGGATTGGGTTCGCCGAATATGGCCAATACCCATTCAGTACATGGTGCCGCATTAGGTGATACGGAGATTGCTGCCACTCGTCCACACATTGGTTGGCATCATCCGCCTTTTGAAATTCCGCAAGATGTTTATAGCGTCTGGGACGCAAAAGCGAAAGGCCAGAAGCTTGAGACGGAATGGAATCAGAAATTTTCCGAGTATGCGGAGAAGCATCCTGCTGAGGCAGTGGAATTTAATCGTCGCATGGCAGGGGAATTGCCCGCAAATTGGGGCAGTCATGTTGAGAATGTTATTAATCAAGTCAATGCGAAGGCAGAATCTATCGCGAGCCGCAAGGCTTCACAAAACGCAATAGAAGACTTGGCGCCCATTCTGCCGGAATTAATTGGAGGATCTGCCGATTTAGCCGGCTCCAACTTGACGCTATGGTCAGGTTCCAAAGGTGTTGGTAATAGTGTCGGTGGTAATTATGTGTATTACGGTGTGCGTGAGTTCGGTATGAGCGCCATGATGAACGGATTGTCGTTGCACGGCGGTTTGATTCCTTACGGCGCAACCTTCTTGATGTTTTCAGAGTATGCTCGTAATGCACTGCGCATGGCTGCTTTGATGAAGATCCGCAACATTTTTGTCTTTACACATGACTCAATCGGTCTGGGTGAGGACGGTCCAACGCACCAACCGGTGGAACAGACGGCAACATTGCGTTATATCCCGAATATGGATGTATGGCGGCCCTGTGATACGGTTGAATCAACCGTATCATGGGTGCGCGCCATTGAACGTAAAGACGGCCCTTCGACATTGATTTTCAGCCGCCAGAATCTGCCATTCCAGAAACGAGACGCGGTAATCATCAAGCAGATCGAGAAAGGTGGCTATATATTAGCCGAAGCAAGTAATAGCAAACCGCAGGTTATTCTCATCGCTACTGGTTCGGAAGTTGGTCTGGCCGTGAACGCACAGAAAGTGTTGGCGGATGAGGGCGTGCATGCACGCGTTGTCTCTATGCCTTGTACCAATGTTTTTGATCGCCAAGAACCTTCTTACAAGGATAGTGTCTTGCCAAAGGGTGTCAAACGAGTTGCCATTGAGGCCGGTGTGACAGATTTCTGGCGTAAGTATGTCGGATTGGATGGCGCAGTAGTGGGCATTGATACTTTTGGTGAGTCAGCGCCTGCAGATGTGTTATTCAAGCATTTTGGTTTTACCGTCGAGAACGTGGTAAAAACAGTGAAAGGTGTTCTCTAATTCAATTTAAGAATAGGGTATTCGGATGACGAGTTTTGTTTGTCCGAAAGCAGTAAGTTTTTTATTCAAGGAGTTTTAGCATGACAATTAAGGTTGGGATTAATGGGTTTGGTCGTATCGGGCGTATGGTTTTCCGCTCCGCAGTACAGAATTTTTCTGACATTGAGATCGTCGCGATCAATGATTTGCTAGAGCCGGATTACTTGGCTTATATGTTGAAACACGATTCAGTGCATGGTCGTTTCAAGGGCGATGTGTCAATTGATGGAAACACATTAGTGGTTAATGGCAAAAGAATTCGTTTGACCGCAGTTAAAGATCCTGCTGAATTGAAATGGAACGAAGTGGGAGCTGAGGTTGTTATCGAATCTACGGGATTGTTCCTGACTAAAGAAACTTGTGAAAAACATCTGGTGGCAGGTGCTAAAAAGGTCATCATGTCTGCACCCTCGAAGGATGATACACCCATGTTTGTGTATGGCGTGAATGACAAATCCTACAAAGGTGAAAATATAATTTCCAATGCTTCCTGTACTACCAACTGCTTGGCACCAATGGCCAAAGTATTGAATGACAAATGGGGTATTAAGCGCGGATTGATGACCACAGTGCATGCGGCAACAGCGACACAGAAAACAGTGGATGGCCCATCCAACAAGGATTGGCGCGGCGGTCGTGGTATTCTGGAAAATATTATTCCATCTTCAACAGGTGCTGCCAAAGCAGTCGGCGTGGTTATTCCTGAGCTGAATAAAAAACTTACCGGTATGGCTTTTCGTGTTCCAACTTCAGATGTTTCAGTGGTTGATTTAACAGTTGAGTTAGAGAAAGAAGCTAGCTACGATGAGATTTGCAGTGCGATGAAGGAAGCTTCTGAAGGCTCAATGAAAGGTGTATTGGGTTATACCGATCAAAAAGTGGTTTCTACTGATTTTCGCGGTGAAAGCTGCACTTCGATTTTCGATGCTGAAGCTGGTATGGCCTTGGATAAAAGTTTTGTTAAAGTAGTGGCATGGTACGACAACGAATGGGGTTATTCTACTAAAGTGCTGGAAATGGCTCGTACTGTTGCCAAGTAATTTATATTGATCAATACGCGGTCGATGATAATTAAGATCTTGGTCGCTATATAAATTAATGTTAATTTCACCAAGACATAAAGGATAGCGTTTGCTATCCTTTTATTTTCTTAAAGACAATTTTGGAGCTTATCGTGTCTGTTATTAAACTTGTTGACCTTGACCTTAAAGGTAAGCGTGTATTCATACGTGCTGATATGAATGTACCCGTGAAGGATGGTAAAGTGACCTCGGATGCACGCATCACCGCCTCTATGGCGACGATTAATCATTGCCTCAAAGAAGGTGCCAAGGTGATGGTGACTTCTCACTTAGGGCGTCCTGAGGAAGGAAATTGGACTGAAGAAAATTCTCTGAAACCGGTTGCTGATAATATTGCAAACCGGTTAGGAAAAACGGTTCGACTAATTAAGGACTGGATGGAAGGCGGATTTGATGTTGCTACTGGAGAGTTGGTGGTGCTTGAAAATTGCCGTATCAACAAAGGTGAAAAGAAAAATGCCGAGGAAACTGCGCAGAAGTACGCAAAATTATGCGATGTGTTTGTAATGGATGCCTTTGGCACTGCACACCGCGCAGAAGCTTCAACGCATGGTATTGCGAAATATTCTCCGATAGCTTGCGCGGGTATTTTGCTGACTGAAGAGTTAGAGGCTTTGACTAAAGCGTTGTTGAGTCCAGCTCGTCCTATGGTTGCTATTGTGGGTGGTTCGAAAGTGTCCACCAAGTTGACCGTGCTTGAGTCGCTATCCGAAAAAGTAGATCAATTGGTTGTTGGCGGAGGGATCTCGAATACTTTTCTTAAGGCAACTGGCAAGAATGTTGGTAAGTCATTGTGTGAAGATGATTTGGTTCCGACGGCTAAAACTTTGATGGATAAAATGTCCAAGCGCAATGCATCGATCCCGATTGCGGTCGATGTTGTGGTTGGTAAGAAATTTGATGCAAATGAACCAGCCGTATTGAAAGACGCCGGTAGCGTGGCAGATGATGAAATGATTTTCGATATCGGCCCAAGAAGTGCGCAGGAATTAGTGGATATTATTATGAAAGCCGGTACGGTGGTATGGAACGGTCCCGTGGGTGTATTTGAATTTGATCAGTTTGGCGCCGGAACCGAAAAGATTGCACGAGCAATTGCAGAAACCACGGCATTCACGCTGGCCGGTGGTGGTGATACCATTGCAGCGATTCAAAAATATGATATTTATAACAAAATTTCCTATATCTCAACGGCAGGCGGTGCATTTCTAGAATTTTTAGAAGGTAAAAAACTGCCTGCGGTAGAAATTTTGGAAATGCGTGCTAACGAATCGTCAAGAACATAATGATTCGAAGAACAAAAATTGTAGCTACGTTGGGTCCTTCCAGCGGTAATCCGAAAACTCTGGAGCGTATGATCCGAGGTGGTGTCGATGTTGTTCGGATCAATTTCTCACATGGAACGCGCGAACAGCATATTGAATTGGTGGAAATGACGCGTTCATTGGCTCGCGCGGCAGGTTTTACTGTGGGTGTTCTAGCTGATTTGCAAGGCCCCAAGATCCGTGTCGGCAAGTTTGAACATGGCAAAATCAGGCTTGAAGTAGGTGATCAGTTTATTCTCGATGCGGTATGTGAACTGGGTAATCAGGAACGAGTTGGCCTAGATTATAAAGAACTGCCAAGTGACTTGGAAACCGGAGCCACACTGATGCTGGATGATGGACGTATTGTACTGGGGGTATCTCAGGTGAAAGGCCATCAGGTATTTTGTATAGTCGAGCAAGGCGGCATACTGTCAAATAACAAAGGCATTAACCGTAAAGGCGGTGGATTGGGCGCTCCAGCACTAACTAGCAAGGATTTAGAGGATATCAGAACGGCCGCTGAGTTTGGCGCAGATTATCTGGCGGTATCGTTTGTTCGTTCGGGTGATGATATACGACAAGCACGCACTTTGTTACAAGAAGCAGGGGGCAAGGGCATGATTATGGCCAAGATCGAACGCTCAGAAGCAATTCTTGCGCTGGATGATATACTCGAAGCTTCGGATGCAATTATGGTGGCGCGTGGCGATCTAGCGGTTGAAGTTGGTGATGCTGCTGTTCCGGCACTGCAGAAGAGAATGATACGTTCGGCGCGGGCAAATAACAAAATCGTTGTGACCGCAACACAAATGATGGAATCCATGATTACCAATCCAATTCCAACGCGTGCTGAAGTATCGGATGTGGCCAATGCAGTGCTCGATGGCACTGATGCAGTGATGCTGTCGGCGGAATCTGCTGCTGGGGAATATCCGGTTGAAGCGGTGGAAGCTATGGCCAGGGTTTGTCTGGAAGCGGAAAAGGAATACCTGGTGAGTATTGATCGACGGATGCAGAGTATTACTCCAGCGACCATTGAAGAAGCAATTGCGCGTGCTACGATGTATACCGCTGGTGGCCTGCAGATTCGCGCAATTGCAGCATTGACGCAAAGTGGGGTGACCACATTGCTGATGTCTCGCAGAAGTTCCAAGGTGCCTATTTTTGCGTTGAGCCCAAACGAGGAAACACGTAGAAGAGTTACCTTGTTCAGAGGTGTTTACCCGGTGGAATTTGGTGAAGGAATGAGCGATTCAGAAGAGATTCTCAATCTGGCCGAGCAGGAATTACTCAACCGTGGTGTTGTGCGCAGCGGTGATATCATGGTGATGACGATAGGTGAGCCGGTAGGTAAGACGGGCGGTACTAATACCATGAAAATTATTAAGGTCGGCGAGTGGAAAATAAGACAAGGAATTGATGTAACTTAAAATCACTGACACGATGTCTGCGCGTACAAATGTACGACACAGTTGTAGTAAAAAAGAATCAATCGTATTCATGTAGAATAATCACTTATACTAATGCTTACTGAATTTTATTCAGATAATTTATTAAGGAGATCTAAATGGCACTTGTATCATTAAGACAATTACTCGATCATGCGGCAGAAAACAGCTACGGTTTGCCTGCGTTTAATGTCAATAATCTGGAGCAAATCCAAGCGATCATGCAAGCGGCGGATGAATGCAACAGCCCGGTGATTATGCAAGGCTCCGCTGGTGCAAGAAAATATGCCGGTGAGGCGTTTTTGCGCCACTTAATCGCTGCCGCGGTAGAAGCCTATCCTCATATTCCTATTGTGATGCATCAAGATCATGGCGCTTCTCCATCGGTTTGTGTCAACGCAATCCGTAGTGGCTTCTCGAGCGTAATGATGGATGGTTCCTTGCAAGCCGATGCTAAGACTCCATCCACATATGAATATAATGTCGATGTTACAGCGGATGTTGTTAATACTGCGCATTCAGTAGGTGTTTCCGTAGAAGGTGAGCTGGGTTGTCTGGGTTCACTGGAATCCGGCATGGGTGAAGCGGAAGACGGACATGGCGCAGAGGGTGTATTGTCCCATGATCAATTGCTGACCGACCCGGAAGAAGCTGCTGATTTCGTCCGTAAAACCGGCGTGGATGCATTGGCTATTGCAATTGGAACCTCGCATGGTGCCTACAAATTTACTCGTAAACCTACGGGCGACATTCTGGCAATTCAACGTATTAAGGAAATCCATGCGCGTATTCCTAATACCCATTTGGTAATGCACGGCTCGAGCTCGGTACCGCAAGATTGGCTGGATATCATTCGTCAATATGGTGGTGACATCAAAGAAACTTATGGCGTGCCAGTGGAAGAAATTCAAGAAGGTATCAAATATGGCGTGCGTAAGATCAATATCGATACCGACATCCGTTTGGCAATGACTGGTGCGATTCGCCGTAGTCTGGAAAAAGATAAAAGCAATTTCGATCCGCGTAAATTTCTGAAAGAAGCCACGGCAGCCGCTAAGGATATTTGTAAAGCACGCTTCGAAGCATTTGGTTGTGCTGGACAAGCAGGAAAAATTAAGCCAATTTCGCTGGAAGATATGGCTAATCGTTATGCTAAAGGCGAATTGAACGCCATTGTTAAGTAATTGATCGAATTATTTAATAACCCTATGGTCAACTGTGCAGTTTAGTATAATTGATCATAGGATTCAGATTAGACTGTAATTGTTTCGGCACAAGTTAAACTAACTCCAGCAGAATCGGAGACTTATCGCTGGATTCTCTCAAAGAGACTGTTTGCCAGTTACTAAAGTGTCGCATACATTCCCAGCTTAAATCGATCATTACATTTCCTTCTCTAGAAGAGTATAAAATTTATTCTTTAGCGATGGAGGCATTGTCTAAATTAAAAGATAATGCTTTTCTGATAACGATATTATTTATTATTTGTAAGAGACATCATGACACAAGACGAGCAGAAACGCTCTGCAGCTGTAGCTGCGATCCAATATATTCCGGTTGATTGTATTGTTGGAGTAGGCACAGGATCCACCGCAAATTATTTTATTGATGAACTGGCTAAAATCAAGCATAAAATCGACGGTGCGGTTGCGAGTTCGGATGCGACGGCACAAAGGCTTAGGAAACACGGAATCGAAGTGCATGATCTCAACAATATTATTGATGTCCCTGTTTATGTTGATGGTGCGGATGAGATCACTGAGAATTTGCATATGATTAAAGGCGGCGGCGGTGCATTGACGCGAGAGAAGATCGTTGCCGCGGTGGCACAGAAATTTATTTGTATTACCGATCAGAGTAAGCTAGTAAATATTCTGGGCAACTTTCCTTTGCCTGTAGAGGTCATACCGATGGCGCGTAGTTATGTTGCTCGTGAAATTGTTCATTTAGGTGGACATCCAGCTTTGCGTCACGATTTCATCACGGATAATGGCAATATCATCCTGGACGTGCATGGATTGCAAATTATGAACCCGGTTGAGCTGGAAGCAGCGATCAATCAAATTTCTGGTGTTGTAACTAATGGTCTTTTTGCCCGGCGTGCGGCGGATACGTTATTATTAGGAACAGATAGCGGTGTGCGAACAATTTCTATTTAATTTTTAATAGTTGGTAGCTAAGAACTCTAACCTTAGTTACCAGCCAAAGGCGAGGTATGGCAAACAAAGAGCATATTTCTAAGCAGTTTGACGCGGATCTTGAGGAAGTTCGTACCCGTGTTTTACAGATGGGTGGTTTCGTTGAAGAGCAAATAGAATACGCAATTGAGGCATTGACGAGTGGTAATGAGGAGCTTATCGACCAAGTCATTACACGCGATCATCGTGTCAACGCCATGGAAGTATCGATCGATGAAATCTGTAATCAGATTATTGCGCGTCGACAACCGACTGCAAGTGACTTACGTATGATCATGATGGTGATTAAAACTATTACTGATCTTGAGCGCATTGGTGATGAAGCGGCGAAAATTGCCCGGATGGCGAAATTGATCTACTCGTCTGATCGTATGCACATTCCGCGTTTTAATGAAATCAAACGTGTCGCCAGTATTGCAATGGATATGTTACATAAGGCACTTGATTCCTTTGCCAGATTGGATTTGAATGCAGCTGCACAAATTGTCAGACAGGACGAATTTGTAGATGAAGAATTCCGTTCTATCTTACGTCAATTAATTACGTTCATGATGGAAGACCCAAGAAAAATCTCTACTTGTTTGGAGATAGTATTTATCGCTAAAGCAATTGAGCGTATTGGAGATCATGCAAAGAATATGTCTGAGTACGTTGTTTACATGGTAAAAGGCAAAGATGTGCGCCATGTGACGGCCGACCAGATTGAACAGGAAATCAGAGAATAATTTTAATCTCTACCGGGTTTAATTCCTCGCCCCTTGGGGCGTAAAATATTCGCGTGAGCGAATATATACATAAGCGACATAACGTAACAACATTGCTTTATCACTTGGTATTTCCAGCGAAATATCGTCGCGCTGTGTTCGATAAGGCAATAGATAAGAGACTGGGAGATGTGTGTCTTGAGCTGGAGAAGCGTTACCAGTTGAAATTTCTGGAGATTGGAACAGATGAAGATCATGTTCATTTTTTAGTGCAAAGCGTTCCTTCCTATAGTGTAACAAAACTGGTAACACTGATTAAGAGTATCACAGCAAGTGAGATATTTCGAGACCTTTGCAAAATCGCGTAAATTTTTTTGAGCGTAATTCTCGATTTATTTGTAAGTT
>NZ_CADEGP010000046.1:22647-24935 GCF_902826915.1 uncultured Nitrosomonas sp. | reverse complement strand
TCATCAAATCACCATGGTTCATGGTCAGGATGATGGAAAATGACTTCAACAATGATTAATTACCGACAAGTCTCTTTATGTATTGGGGGAAGTAATAATGGCAACAACAAGTATCAATCTGGCTGATCTCGATGGCAGTAATGGTTTTCGCGTGGATGTGGAGGCAGGAAGTTCCTTATATTCGGTCAGTAATGCGGGTGATGTGAATGGCGATGGTTTTGATGATGTGATGGTTAGCCTTGATCGGGCTTCCGTTTACGTGGTGTTGGGTGAATCAACGGGTTTTGATGCGACGATGAATTTAACCGATCTTGACGGCGGTGATGGTTCTCGCTTGTGGGGAGGGGGGCGATTCGCAGAAATCAGTGACGCAGGGGATGTGAACGGGGATGGTTTTGATGATGTGATCGTTAGTTCCAGCAGCAAAGGCACCAATGTAGTGTTCGGCAAGGCTGAGGGATTTGGGGCGGCGATGGATGTGTCCACGCTTGATGGTGGTAACGGTTTTCATCTGGATGGAGTAATACGCACCGTGAGCAATGCGGGAGATGTCAACGGCGATGGTTTTGATGATGTAATCCTGGGTAACCGTGATGCTGATCTGAACGGTTCCATTTTCGATGACGAAGGCTCCAGTTATGTGGTATTTGGCAAGGCATCCGGGTTTGATGCCACGATGGATGTATTCAGTCTTGATGGTAGTAATGGTTTCCGTCTGAATGGAGTATTCAGAGGAGATGAATCAGGTACTTCGGTCAGCGCCGCGGGCGATGTGAACGGCGATGGTTTTGATGATGTCATCATAAGTGCCCCTGGTGCTAATCAGTATGGTTCCAGCTATGTGTTATTTGGCAAGGCTGCGGGATTTGATGCGGTGATGAATTTATCTGCTGTCAACGGCAGCAATGGTTTTCGTTTGGATATGGACGAGCATGATGGATCATCTGTGAGCAATGCAGGAGACGTCAACGGGGATGGTTTCGATGATGTGATTGTTGGGTTTCGCGTAGTGTTTGGTAAAGCATCCGGATTCGGAAACAGGATGAATCTATCCGATCTTGATGGCAGTAATGGTTTTAGTTTGGATGAGGGTAGCAAGCTCAGCCCTGCAGGGGATGTGAATGGCGATGGGTTTGATGATTTGATGGTCGAGGATCAGTACGGCAGCAGTTACGTGGCATTCGGCAAGGCATCGGGATTTGATGTCACGGTGAGTCTGATACCCTTGAACGGTTCAGTTAGTTTTGTCAGTGGCGCGGGAGACGTGAACGGGGATGGCCTTGATGATTTGATGGCCGGTACTTCCAAATTCGGTTACGTGGTATTCAGCAGTAGTGATTTTACCGGATCGGCAGCATATCTTGGTACGCCTGGCGATGATGTCCGTACGGGTACGCCGGCCGCCGAAATTTTTTATGCAAGCGATGGCGACGACACGTTGATCGGTGGCGGGGGCGCGGATACGATTCGTGGGGGGAAAGGTAACGACACCATCCGTGTGTCCGATCTGGATTTTTTGCGGATTGACGGTGGCAGGGGCAGTGATTTTTCGGATGAGGAAAATGATACGCTGGGTCTGGATGGCAGTGGAATAAATCTGGATCTGACGGTTGTGGGGGACAAGATTACCGGCATTGAAATTATTGACTTAAGCGGTACCGGGGATAATACATTAACCCTGACGGCGGCAGATATGCTTGATCTACCGAGAAACGCCAATAATACTCTGATGGTCAAGGGTAATGCCGGCGATCAGGTTGTCTTGGACAGTGGCTGGGTGGATCGCGGTTTTCAGGGTGAATTTCATATGTTTTCCACCCAGGATGAAGCGGTGTTGATGGTTGCCGATGCTGTAAGTACGGATTTTGTAAATGGCGGTCATATGAGTTTATCAGGTCTGGATGGAGGTAATGGCTTTCGTCTGGATGGTGGTACGGAGAATCTTTTCACAGTAGGTTTCGCTAACTCCGTTAGTAACGCGGGGGATGTCAATGGAGACGGTTTTGATGATGTAATCATTGGTGATCGTGCTGGTTCGAAGAGTTATGTGGTATTTGGCAAGGCATCTGGATTTGATGCCACAATGAGCTTGTCCGATCTCGACGGTAGCAATGGTTTTCGTCTGGATAGTGGTGCAGCGTATGATTCTTCAGGTGGCTCTGTGAGCGGTGCGGGGGACGTCAACGGAGATGGTTTTGATGATGTAATTGTCGGTGCCTATCGAGCCGATCCGAATGGTTCTGAATCCGGTTCCAGTTACGTGGTATTTGGGCGCGCATCAGGATTCG
>NZ_CADEGP010000046.1:20834-22547 GCF_902826915.1 uncultured Nitrosomonas sp. | reverse complement strand
ATGCGGCGATGAATCTATCCAATCTTGATGGCAGTAATGGTTTTCGTCTGGATGGTGAATTGGTACGTGATTATTCAGGCCGATCTGTGAGCAACGCCGGTGATGTCAACGGGGATGGATTTGATGATGTAATCATTGGCGCTCCAGGCGTTAGTTACAACGGCTCCAGTTATGTAGTATTTGGGCGCGCATCAGGATTCGATGCGGCGATGAATCTATCCAATCTTGATGGCAGTAATGGTTTTCGTCTGGATGGAGATTTCAGAGGTCAATCAGGTGCTTCAGTTAGCACTGCGGGCGATGTGAATGGTGATGGTTTTGATGATGTGATTACCGGGACTGGGAGTTCCAGTTACGTGGTATTCGGCAAAGCGGCGGGATTTGATGCGACGATGAGCTTATCCGATCTGGATGGTAGTAACGGCTTTCGCATGAAGGGAGGAAGGTACGATATTTTAAGTGGATCGAGCAATGCCGGAGATATCAACGGGGATGGATTTGATGATGTGATTATTAGTGTCCGGGGAGCTCGAGTAGGTGATTATTATTATGGCTATAGCTACACCCGTGGAGGCAGCTATGTGGTATTCGGCAAAGCGTCAGGTTTTGATGCGGTGGTGGATTTATCCAGCCTCGATGGCAGTAATGGTTTCCGACTGAACGAAGAAGGTGATTACCAGGGCGTATCGGCCAGTGGTGCGGGCGATGTCAATGGTGATGGGTTCGATGATTTGGTCATCGCTGATCCTGATGAACAGAATCGCGATGGTGATGCTGGCTCGAGCTCCAGCTACGTGATGTTTGGCAAAGCTTCGGGATTCGATGCGGTAACGGATTTATCCGATCTTGAAGGGAACACGGGTTTCCGGTTGGACGGGGTGGCGAAGGAAGGTGTCCTGGTTACATCGGTCAGCAGTGCCGGGGATGTGAATGGGGATGGCTTTGATGATTTGATTGCCGGTGCCCCCGGGGCTGATTTGAATGGCAAAAATTCAGGCTCCAGCTTTGTCATCTTTGGCCGCAGCGACTTTGCCGCTGGACCCGATTTCGTGGGCACGCCCGGGGATGATGTTTTTACCGGTACTCCCGCTGCGGAAAGTTTTGTAACGTTTGATGGTGATGACCGGATGATTGGCGGAGGTGGTGCGGACTCGTTCGCCGGGGGAGCGGGCGACGATGTGATGCAGATCGCAGATGCGGGCTTTGTGCATGCCGATGGCGGTACCGGTTTTGATACCTTGGAATTGGCGGGTGGTGGATTTAATCTGAATCTATCCGGCGCCGGAGACAGAATAGAAAGTATCGAGGCCATTGACATGACAGGTAATGGAAATCATAAGCTGATCTTGTCAATGCAGGATGTGCTGAATCTGTCGGATGAAACCAATACCCTGAGAATAAAAGGCGATGCCGGGGATAGCGTGGCCGGACTTGGCAGCGGCTGGGTGGATGGCGGTATTCAGGGTAATGTTCGCACTTACATTCACTTTCAACAAGAAGCCGTGTTGCAGATCGATGCGGTCGTGAGCACGGATTTTGTGGAAGATAATGCTATTAATTTATTTAGTCTCAACGGTAGCAACGGTTTCCGTCTGGATGGTGATGCAGAGCATGATCGCTCGGGCTACTCTGTGAGCAATGCGGGGGACGTCAATGGGGATGGTTTTGATGATGTGATTGTCGGTGCTCGCGGTGCTAATGGTAATTCTTCCG
>NZ_CADEGP010000046.1:0-20734 GCF_902826915.1 uncultured Nitrosomonas sp. | reverse complement strand
AGCGATGAATTTGTCTGTTCTTGATGGTAGTAACGGTTTCCGTCTGGATGGTGAAGCAGCGTATGATAATTTAGGTCGCTCTGTGAGCAGTGCGGGGGATGTCAATGGCGATAGTTTTGATGATGTGATTGTTGGCGCTCCTAGTGCTGACTCGAATGGTAATTCTTCCGGTTCCAGTTACGTGGTATTTGGGCGCGCATTTGGCTTTGACGCGGCGATGAATTTGTCTGCTCTTGATGGCAGCAATGGTTTTCGCCTGGATGGTGAAGCAGCCTATGATGATTCAGGACGTTCTGTGAGCAGTGCTGGAGACGTCAATGGCGATGGTTTTGATGATGTGATTGTCGGTGCTCGCGGTGCTAATGGTAATTCTTCCGGTTCCAGCTACGTGGTATTTGGGCGCGCATCTGGCTTTGACGCAGCGATGAATTTGTCTGTTCTTGATGGTAGTAACGGTTTCCGTCTGGATGGTGAACCGTCTGATTATTCAGGACGTTCTGTGAGCAGTGCGGGAGACGTCAACGGGGATGGTTTTGATGATGTGATTGTTGGTGCTCCTTTTTCTGACTCGAACGGTAATGATTCCGGTTCCAGTTACGTGGTATTCGGTAAAGCATCTGGATTTGATGCGACGATGAATTTATCCAGTTTGGATGGTAGTAACGGTTTCCGCTTGAATGGTGGAGCAAAATATGATCGTTCGGGCCACTCTGTGAGCAGTGCGGGGGATGTCAATGGCGATGGCTTTGATGATGTGATTGTCGGTGCTGATCGAGTCGATCCGTTTGGCTCTAATTCCAGTTCCAATTACGTGGTATTCGGTAAAGCATCCGGTTTTGATGCGACGATGAATTTGTCTGCTCTTGATGGTAGCAATGGTTTCCGCCTGATTAGCGATGCTTCAGGTTGGTCAGTCAGCGGTGCTGGGGACGTCAACGGTGACGGTTTTGATGATGTGATTGTCGGTACCCCTGGTTACGATAATTTTGCCTACATAGTATTTGGGCGCGCATCCGGTTTTGATGCGGTGATGAATCTATCCGGTCTTGGTGGCAGTAGCGGTTTTCGCCTGAAGGGTGGTAGTAATTATGCACCTTCCGTCAGTAGTGCAGGGGATGTCAATGGAGATGGTTTTGATGATGTGATTGTCGGTAAATACAATGCTAATCCGAACGGTGATGATTCCGGTTCCAGCTATATCGTATTTGGCAGAAGCGATTTTACCGGAAGCGGGGTAGATTTCTTCGGCACGTCTGGTGATGATATTTTCACCGGCACCAAAGCGGCGGAGAGCTTTGAGGGTGGTGATGGCAATGACCGCATGATCGGCCGTGGTGGCGCGGATTCGTTCGATGGCGGTGCGGGTAACGATTACATTCGCATATTGGGCGATGACTTTTTGTTTGTTGACGGCGGTTCAGGTACCGATACGCTGGGATTGTCCGGCAGCGGATACAATCTCGATCTGTCCAATGTGATCGATAACATTCACGGCATTGAGACCATTGCTTTATATGGTACGGGTGACAACATGCTGACCTTGACCGCGCAGGATGTCATTGATCTATCGGGTGAGACGAATACTCTCAAGGTTAAAGGCAACACTGGAGATAGCGTGGTTGGGCTGAGCAGCGGCTGGGCCGATGGCGGCGTTCACGGTAATTTTCATACTTATACGCAAGGTGAGGCTGTGTTGCTGATCGGGGTGGATGTGACGACGGATTTTCCGGTGATTTGACAGGGTGTTGGAAATAGATACAGAATGTTCATGTATGATGCATAAACGGTGTTCTTTGTCTTGTATTGACTGCCTTTGAAAGGTTTTTCAAAACGCTCGGTTTTATTAAGATTGATGGTTCTCAAACTATAAATTTAAACATCAGGATATGAATGGATACTAACGAGACTACACCTGCTCCTGCGCCTGCTCCGATGCTGGAAATGAGCACTTCCCGCCAGATGTTGTCTTGGCTTGCAGAGCAGAGATTATCCATCACTTTCACTACCTACCAGGTGGGCAAGCTGTATTTTATCGGTCTCAAGCCTGACAATGGGCTTTCGGTTTTTGAGCGCAGTTTTAACCGCTGCATGGGTTTATGCGCGACGCCGAATGGTTTGTACATGAGCAGTTTGTATCAGGTGTGGCGGTTTGAGAATGTATTCGAGGCGGGACAGCAGCAGGATGGTTTTGATCGGCTGTATGTGCCGCAGATGGGCTATACCACGGGCGACCTGGATATACACGACATGGCGGTGGATAGCGATGGCCGGTTGGTGTTTGTCAATACGTTGTTTGGCTGTGTGGCGACATTGAGTGAAACGCATAGTTTTAAACCACTCTGGCAGCCTTTCTTTATCAGTAAATTGGCAGCAGAAGATCGTTGTCATTTGAATGGTCTAGCGATGAGAGACGGACAACCGGCGTATGTGACTGCGGTCGGACAATGTGATGTGGCCGATGGTTGGCGTGAGCATCGGGCTGGTGGTGGTATTGTCATCGACGTGCAGCGCAATGAAGTCGTTTGCGGGGGATTGTCGATGCCGCATTCGCCGCGCTGGCATAATGGCAGATTGTGGTTGCTTAATTCCGGTACAGGGGATTTCGGATATGTTGATCTTGCATCCGGGCGCTTTGAGCCGTTGTGCTTTTGCCCCGGCTATATGCGTGGTTTGAGTTTTCATGGTGATTTTGCTTTGGTGGGTTTATCCAAGCCGCGCGAGAATAAAACATTCAGCGGTTTGGCGTTGGATGATCATCTTAAATCGCGTAATGCAGAAGCGCGTTGCGGCATTCAGGTGATCGATTTGCGCAGCGGGGATATCGTCCATTGGTTGCGTATCGAGGGCGTGGTTGAGGAGTTGTATGATGTGGTTACTTTGCCTCGCGTGCGCCGACCCATGGCCCTGGGTTTCAAGACGGATGAGATTCGCCGGGTATTGAGCGTTGAGACCTAGGGGGGCGGACTTAAGGCTATTCCACTTGGCTCGCTACGATTGCTTAAATCCGACACGCTTCCGGATTGCAGGATTGAACGTAAACTGGCTTCAGCAGGTGAGATTACTAAAACCGATGAGATGATTTCTTCACTGGTTCTGGTGAAGATTCCAATTCATAGCGCCTGATGTCAATCCTAGCCTCTGAACACAAGATACTGAATTCACCCTGTTTGTGGGCTGCTTGCAAACGGCTTGCCTCGTGCAATGTGTGGGTTTTCAGCTACAATTGCGGATATGAATTCGAGTAAGACAAAAATGCTGCCACCCATTCAGAAAAAATTGGGGGATACCAATATAATTTTAGTGGGTATGATGGGTGCCGGGAAAACGACGATTGGTAAAGCATTGTCGAGTTCTCTATGCAAAGTCTTTGTTGACTCCGATCACGAGATTCAAAAGCGAACTGGCGTAAAGATTCCGGTGATTTTTGAGATTGAGGGGGAGGCTGGTTTTCGTAAGCGTGAATCGGAAGTTTTGGCTGGATTGTCAGAACAGAGAAATATCATTCTGGCTACTGGCGGGGGTGTAGTATTGAGCGCAGAGAACCGCCGGTTATTGCGACAAAGTGGAATTGTCATCTATTTGCGTGCATCGGTTAATGATTTATATCGACGCACCCGCCATGATAAAAATAGACCATTGCTGCAAACGACTGAAAACTTATATGCACGATTGAATGAACTCTATGTGCAACGGGATGCGCTATATCGTGAAACGGCGCATGTCATCATTGACAGCGGCAAACAAGGGGTTCGTTTTCTGGTACAGAAACTGATAAACAAATTAATATCTATAGATTTCAATACAATCATGCAGAACAATCGTGGAAATGCCATGCAGACCATTGCGGTCGATTTTACCCCTTCATCGGAGAAGCGCAGTTATCCGATACATATAGGTTATGGAATTTTGCAACAAGTTGACTTGATCGTTTCCTGTTTGCCGCAAAAGCGAGTAGCTATCGTAAGTAATACAACCATAGCGCCTTTTTACCTGAATAAGTTGCGTGCCGCATTGGAAGAAAAAGGCGTGAGTTCCGTTCCAATTATCCTTCCAGATGGTGAGGCGCACAAAAACTGGGAAACTTTAAATTTAATTTTTGATGCGCTACTGGAAAATCATTGCGAGCGGAATACCACAATATTGGCGCTGGGTGGGGGAGTGATCGGTGATCTGTCCGGTTTTGCGGCGGCGACTTATTTGCGCGGTGTGCCCTTTATTCAGATACCGACAACATTGCTGGCGCAGGTGGATTCTTCCGTGGGCGGAAAAACCGGGATCAATCATCCATCGGGTAAGAATATGATCGGTGCTTTTTATCAGCCGCGTATGGTGTTGACCGACAGTGCAACCTTAAATACCTTGCCGGATAGAGAGTTACGTGCTGGACTTACCGAGATCATAAAATACGGCTTGATCCGCGATCCTGCTTTTTTTGAGTGGCTGGAACAAAATATGCATCGCTTGCTTGCGCGTGACCCTGTGATACTGAATGAAGCCATTCAACGCAGTTGCGAAAACAAAGCGGAAATAGTGGCTGCAGATGAGAAGGAAAAGGGAATCAGGGCGTTGCTGAATTTGGGCCATACCTTTGGCCATGCGATTGAAAATGGAATGGGATATGGTGTTTGGTTGCATGGGGAAGCCGTGGCAGCAGGAACTGTGATGGCAGCTGAATTATCGCGCCGCATGAAACTAATTAATGAAGCTGATGTTCAGCGTATTCGAAGAATTTTGTTGCAGGCGGAATTGCCCGTTTTTGCGCCTAAAATGCCGACGGAAAAATACTTGCAGCTAATGACTCTGGATAAGAAAGTGGAAGCTGGTAAATCACGCTTTATCGTGCTTAATCGGATAGGTGAAGCGGTGATGAGAGCGGATATCGCGCCGGCAATATTAAATGAAACGATTCTGGCATGTATGTCAAATGAATGAACTCGCTGTTTATGCTGTTTCTTGTGAAAATTCTCGAGGGCGTGAGTTAGATGAAGAATTGCCATCCGGTCGCAGTGAGTTTCAGCGCGATCGGGATCGTATCATCCATTCTGCAGCCTTTCGTCGGCTGGAATATAAAACCCAGGTATTTGTTAATCATGAAGGGGATTTGTTTCGCACGCGCCTGACGCATAGTTTGGAAGTTGCGCAGATAGGGCGTTCCATCGCAAGAAATTTAGGTTTGAACGAAGACCTGGTGGAAGCAATTACACTGGCGCACGATCTTGGGCATACGCCTTTTGGCCATGCGGGCCAGGATGCATTGAATGAGTGCATGCGCGATTATGGTGGTTTTGAGCATAACCTGCAATCCCTGCGAGTTGTTGATGTGCTTGAAGAGCGTTATGCGGCTTTTGACGGGCTTAATCTTTGCTATGAAACCCGGGAGGGTATACTCAAGCATGTCTCCAGAAAAAATGCGCAGAAACTGGGTGCTGTTGGTGAGCGATTTTTACAGCGAAGGAGACCTTCATTGGAAGCGCAGTTGGCTAATTTTGCCGATGAAATTGCCTACAATAATCATGATGTGGATGATGGGCTACGTTCGGGATTAATTACATTGGGGCAATTGGAAGGTGTGGCAATTTTTTCGCATCATCTAGAACAAGTCAAAGAGAAACATCCGGCACTACCTGAACGCCGTATGGTTTATGAAACTGTGCGCGGTATGATCAACACGTTGGTGACTGATCTCATTCAGCAAAGTACGCGTAATATTAAAGAGGCAAAAGTTGATAGCTTGGCTACTGTGCATATAGCGTCGCCACTCATCGGTTTTAGCCAGCAAATAAAAAAACAGCAGCAGGAATTGAAGAAATTTTTGCTCGATAACCTTTACCGGCATTTTCGTGTGGTACGCATGAGTTCCAAAGCTCACCATACCATAGAAAAGCTATTTACAGCTTTTAGCTCGGAAACAAAATTACTACCTACGCAATATCAGAAAAAATTTGATCAAGAGGGGCATCAGGCCATTGCTGATTATATTGCCGGGATGACTGATCGGTATGCCATCAAAGAATATCAACGCTTGTTCGCTATTGTTGAAAACTAAGCTGGTACCGATTGATGGATACGAAAGTCAGTTTTTATGCAAGTCGCCGGGTTCATTAATACTGGTTTGGCGATATACGTAATGGCCGTTCGCTGGTAATATTGTTGATTGGTAGAGGTGAATCTTTATCAGGCTGTTGAAAAACCATCTGCAATGTTGTTACTGCGTTAAAAACAGACTCAAAATGTTCATTGGTTCGGCGTGGAATATTTTTTGTGCCCGTTTCGTCTTTGTCGGCTTCCTTGGAAGCGTTTTTCAACAACCTGTTAATGGAATTGCCTATTTAAAATAACAATAAGAGTTAGACTTATTAATGACAACACTAAAAAATGATACATTATTACGCGCATTGCTGAAACAACCTGTTGAATATACACCGGTCTGGTTAATGCGTCAGGCAGGCAGATATCTTGCAGAATATAATGCAACGCGCGCGCGCGCGGGGAATTTCCTTGCTTTATGTAAAAATCCCGGATTCGCAACGGAAGTAACCATGCAACCGCTTGCGCGTTTTCCTTTGGATGCGGCCATATTATTTTCAGATATTCTCACCATCCCTGACGCCATGGGGTTGGGATTATATTTTGCTCAGGGCGAAGGCCCGATGTTTGAGCGTCCACTACGAGAGGAGAAGGAGATCCGTGCGTTAAAGATCCCCGACCCAAACAAGGAATTGCGTTATGTGATGGATGCAGTGTCGGAGATCCGCAAAGCGTTGGATAATCGAGTTCCCCTGATTGGTTTTTCCGGCAGTCCGTTTACGCTGGCTTGCTACATGGTGGAAGGGCGTGGTGGAACCGAGTTTCGTGAAATTAAGACAATGTTGTACCAGCGTCCTGAACTGTTGCATCATATTCTGGATGTGAATGCAAAGGCTGTGACCGCTTATTTGAATGCACAAATCGAATCGGGTGCGCAGATAGTCATGATTTTTGATACTTGGGGTGGGGCGCTTTCCCATGCGGCCTATCAGGAATTCTCCTTGCGCTATATGCAGCAGATTATTGCCGGATTAAAACGAGAGCATGATGGCATGCGTATTCCGAGGATTGTTTTCACCAAAGGTGGCGGTTTGTGGCTGGAAGCCATTGCTGATATTGGTTGTGATGCCGTAGGGTTGGATTGGACAATCGATATCGGAGAAGCGCGTCGGCGGGTTGGAGATAAAGTTGCTTTGCAGGGAAACCTTGATCCTTCGGTGTTGTTTGCGTCACCAGAGATCATTACTACGGAAGTTGAGAAGATACTGCTGAGCTATGGTGCTGGAAGTGGTCATGTGTTTAATTTGGGACATGGCATTTCTCAATTTACCCCACCAGAGAACGCAGCAGCCTTGGTAGAAGCGGTACATACGTTGAGTCGTAAATTTCACTTGGAGAGCGTTTAAGTTGATTTGAGTCGTTGCTGGAAAAGATTATGCATATTTTGATTATTGAGGATGATTTAGCGATTGCAGCCAATCTTTATGATTTTCTGGAATCAAGAGGACACACTGCCGACGCTGCCGCGAATGGGGTTGCGGGGCTGCATTTGGCGGTGACGCAGCGATTTGATGCAATTTTGCTTGACTTGGGGTTGCCGAGTATGAATGGCATGACATTGTGTCGGAAGCTACGTCAGGAATCACAGGTTGATACGCCTATTTTGATGCTGACCGCACGTGATACGCTGGAGGATAAACTGGCAGGTTTTGAACAGGGAGCAGATGACTATCTTATTAAACCATTTGCATTAAAAGAAGTGGAAGCGCGTTTATTAGCGTTGCATAAAAGGCATCTCGGCAAAGTTGCGAATCGCACATTAGAATTCGATAAGCTTATTTTTGACCCTAAAACATTGTCTATTCGCTTTGAGAACACGAATGTGAAGCTTCCACCTAAGTGTATACGCTTACTATCGTTGATGATGAGTGAGCCAGGCAAGGTATTCAGTCGCGAGGAACTTGAGTTAGAAGCTTGGAACGATGTCCAGGAAACCAGTGATACACTGCGTAGTCACATGCATATTTTACGGCGTGCTTTAACCAAGGCGGGCGGTTACGATCCAATCGAAACGGTTCATGGTCTTGGTTATTGCTTGACATCTCGTGCTCAGATTTCCAAATGAACATAGCCTGCGCTATCGTGTTGCGGTAGCGCTATCAACATTTAGCATTTTTATTGTCGGTACGTTGTGCATTATTCTTTATTTTGTTTCTGATGATATTGAAGAGGCGCATATTGAGCAAGTCATTGAGATGGAAATGGACCATCTTGTTCAGCGCTATCAAATCCATTCGGATTTTATTTCTCAGGTCGGTTCAAATCTTAAAAGCTATGTGATTCACGGCATGGATGATGAGCTGCAGATCCCTGTTTATTTGCGTGGGTTTAGTTCGGGCTATCATCGTGTTTACTATGGTCTTGAAAATTACTATATTCGTGTACGTGTGATCGATGAGGTAAAATTTCTTGTTGCTTATCGAATTGCGCTGCATCAGCAGCGTTTGAGCAAACTTAGACTGACCATTCTAATTTCATGGTTTATTGTTGTTGCCATTGCTTTTTTGGTGGGTTACCTGTTAGCTGGGGTGCTGGTTAAACAGGTTACTGATTTGGCGGAGAGGGTCAGTCAGTTGGCTACAGATAATGCCCAAACAGGATTGTTGGCGCAACCGGATATGGATGAAGAAGTTGCGCAACTTGCTCATGCATTGGATGATTATCAGAGTCGAATTAAACGCATGTTGCAACGCGAACAGGAATTCACTGCCAATGTCAGTCATGAATTAAGAACGCCAATTACTACTATTCTCACCAGTTGTGAATTGTTGGTCGCAACACCCGAATTACCGACTAGAGCGCATTATCGGATAAAAATGATCGAGTCAGCCGCCACGCGTATGGGCGAGCAATTGCAAGCTTTATTGTTTCTGGCGCGCGAACAGGGGCTAGGTGTTACCGAGCCTGTTGCAGTGGCTGAATGTGTTTTTGATGCAGTTGAACCCATATGTTCCGAAATTTATCGGAAGAAACTAAAATTTGAAGTGAACATAGCGCCTTCAGTGACAATTATAGTCAATCGTCAGGCGCTACATACGGCATTACTGAATCTGCTTCGAAACGCAGTGCAATATACTGAAAGTGGTTTTATCCGTGTTGAGTTTAACAATCGTCGATTATCCATTTCAGATTCAGGTATTGGAATAGAACCCGCGTATTTGCCCTTACTCTATGAGCGATTTTTTCGTGGCTCTGAACAAGGGGAGGGACTGGGTATCGGGCTCGCGATTGTTAAACGAATCTGCCATCACTATGGTTGGTTGATCGAGGTAGATAGCACGCCTGGCAAAGGTACAACTTTTCATATCACTCTCAATTGATCGGGGATTTGTAAAATGCCGGGAGACTGATTGCTCTGGCACGAATGATTTTAAAAAACCTCAATTAAGGCCGTTGAGGAAGAATTACTGTAATCTAACACGGTCAATCGTTTTAAACCTAAAACATCAATTTTTCATCATTCTTTATCAATGAGCTGGAGAGCTTTGTAAAGATTCCTATTAAGCTGTTCCGGGTCTGTAGGTGGTAACTTTCAGGACAACCCCGGCGGACTTTGGTTAAAAAATGCTCTTTTACTTCACGAAATCTTCACGGCGATATGTTAAATTTTTTTGTCATTGACAAAATAGATATTTAAAACATTGAGGGAGATAGTTATATATGAGTTCAGAAACAGAAAATAAAACTTCATCAAGCGCTAATGAAGTTAATAACGCCTCACCAGGCAATCAGGCGGTCCATGATGCTGGGCCGGCTGTAGTATCTGGTTCAGCAGCATTTCAAGCCCAATATTTTTTTCGCGATACTGCGGCTGGTTTGATTACCGGTGCGATGGCAATTCCATTATCCATTGGTATTGCCATGATGTCTGATTATCCAATCAAGGTGGGGCTCGCTACAGTGGCTTTTGCCAGTTTGATAGGCTGGCTTAATGCCTGGGTTAGACCTGGTAATTATATTGGTTCCCCAGGTATTGCGGCTGGCCTGGCACCTGTGTTGGCTTTAGGCGTCGCTACGTTCGGTATCCAGAATATGGCCTTTTGTATCATGCTGACAGCAGTTATGCAGGCGGTTATATGGAAATTTAATTGGCAACGGTATTTGTTGATTGCTGTGCCGGTTTATCTGGTAGAAGGATTACTAGCCGGCGTGGGTCTGAAGATTCTCATGCGGTTCTTTGAGTTTTCCTACGAGATACCGGAGGAAGCCGTCACAGAAGAATTCTGGAATGCTGCGCGGATACAGATGTCTTTAATATCCTTAATTGGTTTCGTAGGTTTTGTGTATCTTTTTTCCAAATTTAAAGACAAACAACCCGCCGTGCCATATTTTGTATTGATCATTGGTGGTGTGATACTGGCTCAAGTAGTGCCCGTGCCGATGATCCATGTAGAAGATGTAGAGCTTGCACTTGCCTGGCCATTACCAGAGGCAGGTACAACTGTGCTGATGCTGTTCTATATGTTTTTATTCTGTCTTATGTTGGCGGTTATTGATGTGATTGAACAAGTCATGAGCAATGCTGCCATTGAGAAGATTGATCCGCTTAAGCGTAAATGTAATAGCAATAACAGCTTGTTGGCTATCTGGATTGCTAACCTTGGATCTAGTTTCTTTGGTGGTATGACTAATCTTGATGGTCTGGCAAAGAGCACAACCAACAAACTGGCCGGCGCATATACCAAGTTCTCTGTGCTGATTATCGGTTCAGTAGTAACCTTCTTTTTGTTTAATATTGAATATCTCGATTTTCTGCCCAAGTTCGCATTGGCAAGCATCATGGTGTTCACCGGGTATAAAATGATCGCGGGATTGGTGCATGTCACCCATTATGGGCCTTATGCACTAATGCTTGCACTCATATGTGGTGGTTTGGTTTATAAGGTTGGTATTTTTGAAGGCTTGTTAATAGCTATGGCAATACATGCTATCGTTCATTATCTGGTTTATACTAAACATGACCAAATGCCTGGAAAATCTGTTATCAAGAGATACTTTGAAAATCTTAAGAAAGATAGCAGCAATATCGTTTAATAAACGCGGCCAAAGAACAGACGTAGCGGACTGTTCTTTAGCGTAAAAACACTACAGAAGGAGAGTTTATGTACAAAAGAATTATGGTTGCTGTCGACGGCAGCAAAACTGCGCAGAATGCATTAGAGGAAGCGCAGAATATAGCTAACTCATATAATGCTGGTTTGAGCATTGTTCATGTAATAACGGAGGACACTGATGCCGGTAGGCAAGCAGGCAATCATGTATTAGATCAGGCAAGGAATTCAGTGGACGGATTATCGATTGAGACACATTTGCTGCTAGCTGACCTGACATATGGCTTAAATGGTATTTCTGAAGTGATTTCCGCTGCTGTTAAAGAAGAGAGCGTTGATTTGTTGGTTGTCGGAACGGCTAATCGGCGTGGTCTTGAGCGTTTCGTTGTTGGTTCGGTCGCTGAGCAATTAGTCAGTAAAGTAGAATCTTCTATATTACTGGTCCGGCCGGAAAGTTAATATGTTGTATTGAAGAGATCGATATTTTATGATCTCTTCTTGATTTGATTCTCTATGAGATACCTGGAATAAAGTGATTAAGCTGTTTTTAGTTGACTGGCCTCATACTTTCAAAATCTGGTTAGTTAAGGCTTGAGAGCTTTTTCTGCGGCGTATCTCACATGAGAATCCAAATTTTTTGGGTTCTGTGTCGAGTTAACTGTTGAAATTTCAGTGGTCATTTAATTCTAACGAGTATTATGGTCAGCTGTAAGAAATGCTCGTATCTGCGATTGATAAGGATTTTATCTGGTTTGTGAAACTTGCATTCAACAGTTAGTTCGACATAGCCTTCTTATAACGTATAAAGATAGAACATGCCGGCGGTCGTGTAATCCTATGGTGCTCCTCTGTCAGCGCCGAATAATTTTTTCTCAGGTCAGTCAGTTCGATTACTTGTCTCGCTTCATCTACACAGTGCCCTGATACGTGTTTGGTATTGTAGGCTTGCTTGAAATCTACGATTTCGATATCCCGGTTCAGTTTATTTCATGAAAAAAAATACCCCGATTTTATTGCGCTTTATTCGTCTGACGCGCTTACTGTTGCATGTTGCCTTAGGTTTATTGCAATCGCTGGTGTATTCCTATTTTCCTTTACCTATTCAACGCAAAATGATGCAACGCTGGGCCAGTGGTTTATTGTCTATACTTGAAATCAGGCTGCAATGCTATGGAAGATTGCCTACGGTGGAGATTCCATGCGTACTGATGGCGGCTAATCATGTTTCTTGGTTGGATGTTTGTGTATTGATGGCGGCTTGTCCAACTCGCTTTGTGGCCAAGGCGGAAATCAACCGATGGCCGATTTTAGGCCGAATGAGTAGAAATGTCGGTACGCTGTTTATCGAGCGTGCAAAACGTGCTGATACCTTGCGCATCAATCAACAAATCAGTGAAGCAATGGAGAGGGGAGAACGAGTTACCGTATTTCCTGAGGGTACGACATCGGACGGTACTCGACTCAATCATTTTCATGCGTCGCTACTGCAGTCAGCGGTGATAACCGATGCATTGCTGTATCCTGTCGCCATTCGATATCGTAATAATACAGGCGAAATTTGCCAAGAAGCAGCATACCTAGAGCCATCGCTGGTTCTGTCTTTGCAGCAAATACTAAGTCAGACACGAATTGATGCAGAGCTGACTTTTAATTCGCCGATTTCGTGCGGCACGAAGAATCGTCGCGAGTTGGCGCGCTTATCAGAGCAAGCAATTGCCGATACCTTGTCGTTGCCTATTGTGCACAAGGAAGTTGGAAAACTTTCCGATCTTCGAGACGAATAGCGGTTAGTTGTCCGCCCCAAACGCAGCCCGTATCCAATGCAATCAAATTGTCCGTCATGTGCAATCCTAGTGCTGACCAGTGACCACAAATAATAGTGCTATCCTGACTGGCCCGATGGGGTACGTTAAACCATGGAAAATAGCCGGATGGAATGGATTGTAAATTTCCTTTATAGGTAAAATTCATTTTACCTTCTAACGTGCATACGCGCATTCGTGTCATGGCGTTAATAATAATCCGCAAGCGCATATAATCCGTCCATTCGTCTTGCCAGTAATCGGGTTCGTTGCCGTACATCGAGGAAAACAGCTCCTGAGAATTGTCTTGTTGCAAGGCATTTTCGACTTCACGAGCTAACTGCTTTGCTTGTGAAATTGACCAGGACGGTAACAGGCCTGCATGCACCATGGCATATTGACCCTCGGAATGAAATAATTTTTGGTGTCGCAACCAGTGCAGCAATTCTTCCCGGTCTGGTGCGTCAAGAATCGGTTGGATAGTGTCATTGGAGTATTTCTTTGTCTTTCCTGCGGCAACCGTTAATAGGTGTAAATCATGATTGCCCAATATCATCAGTATGGTGTCACCGGCTTGTTTAATATAACGCAATAATGGCAATGAATCAGGGCCGCGATTAACGATGTCTCCCACTAACCAAAGTTTGTCCTGTGCGGGATCAAACCGGATCAAATCGATCAGCCGTTGAAAGTCGGCAAAGCAGCCTTGTAAGTCACCCATTGCATAGGTTGCCATAACAGGGTATTAACGTAAGTTCAGCACATCTTGCATATCGTACAATCCGTTGGGTTTGTCAATCAGGAAACGCGCTGCGCGTAATGCACCCATGGCGAAAGTCATGCGGCTGCTGGCTTTGTGAGAAATTTCGACGCGTTCACCGATACCGGCAAACATCGCAGTATGATCACCTACAATGTCCCCCGCGCGAATGGTTGAAAAACCAATGGTTTCCGGATTTCTTTCACCAGTGATGCCTTCACGGCCGTAAACTGCTACTGCACTCAAATCCTTTTGTAAAGTTTGCGCGATCACCTCTCCCATGCGCAAAGCGGTGCCGGATGGCGCATCGACTTTATGTCTATGATGCGCTTCGATTATTTCAATATCATAGCCTTCATTCAGTGCCTTAGTGGCAATTTCCAGTAATTTGAATGTGACATTCACGCCGACACTCATGTTGGGTGCAAATACAATGGCAATGTCTTTTGTGGCTGTTTTGAGCTGATCTTTTTCTTCGGTTGAGAAACCGGTTGTTCCAATCACCATTTTTACCCCGATTTTCCGACAAATAGAAAGGTGCGCTAAAGTGCCTTCGGGTCGGGTGAAGTCAATCAGATGATCACAATCCGTTAAAGCGCTTGCAAAATCACTGACAATTGGGACATCGCAGTGTGTTCCTATTAATTCCCCTGCATCCTTGTTCAGGTAAGGACTGCCTGCCCTTTCCAATGCAGCTGTTAATCGCATATCCGGTGCCTGTGTGACGGCTTCTAGCAGTGTGCGACCCATGCGTCCGGAGCAGCCGGCGATCGCAATTCTCTGAATTTTCATTTGTTTCCTGCAATGGTCCTGAGTTTATTAATCAATAGCTAATTTTATCGAGTTATAACTTTACTTCGTCATCCGACTTGGTTTCATTATTATCAGAGTTATTCTCGACTGGTTTAGTTTTTGTGGTTTCTTGCGAAAATTGCATATAATTTTCGATATTGATTAAAGTATCGTTTTCAAAAAATAGGGTTAATCGTTTATGCTCGGACAAGTCACCTTTTTCTCGCATTAAATAAACATAATCCCATCGATTCTCGCGGAAAGCATCAACGATCAGTGGAGAGCCCATGACAAAGAGTACTTGGGATTTAGTCATGCCTAGAGTTAGTGTTTCCAGCATTTCATCTGAAACAACATTGCCTTGCTGAACATCAATTTTGTATAGAATATGAGGAAGGAATGAACATCCAGTAAATAAAAGGAAAACAAGCAATGCAGAAAATTTTACAGCCATTTTATAAATAGTATGTTTTCAAAGTGAACACAGCACTATATGATACAGTAAATAATTTTCTGGATAGAAATAACCATGAGTAGCTCTGACAGTCTTAAAAGTATAGATCTTAAGAATATGGGTCTCAAAACCACGTTGCCAAGGCTCAAGATACTGAATTTATTTGAGCAAAGCAGTGTACGGCATCTGTCTGCTGAAGATGTTTATAAAGAATTGCTCAATGAAGGTGAGGATATCGGATTGGCGACTGTATATCGTGTGCTCACGCAGTTTGAACAAGCCGGCCTACTTGAGCGACATCACTTTGAAAGCGGTAAAGCGGTATTTGAATTAAAGGGAGACGGTCATCATGATCACTTGGTCTGTCTGCAATGTGGGCGTGTAGAAGAGTTCTACGATTCGGAAATAGAAAAACGCCAAATAAACATAGCAAAAGAACGCGGATTTACCCTGCAAGAACATTCGCTATCACTTTATGCCGACTGTATTAAACTCAATTGCCCATATAAAAAATAACTATGTCTGCGATTACCGCACAACTAAGCTTAATCAAATTCTTCTTGGCACAACGTACAGCTTTTAAGAAATTCTGTTTAAGTATTGTTGTTGTGTTAGCAGGGTTGATTTCTTTGCCATCTGCTTATGCTGATATTGCCAGTTTCGGGAATTGTATTTCCAGAATGAAGGTTTTGGCGAGATCCGAAAGCATTTCAGATAGAACCGTCAATCAAGTTTTGGATAAGGTCAAGCACATTCCTCGTGTGATTGAACTGGATCGGCGCCAGCCTGAATTTACGCAAACATTCGCTGGTTACTTTAATACGCGCATCAGTGATGAACGTGTTCAACGTGGTCGAGCATTATTGACGCAATACCGCACCTTATTAGAAAGAATTCAATTAGAAACGGGTATTCCGGCGCAATATTTGATCTCATTCTGGGGATTGGAAACTAATTACGGTGGATATTTTGGTGATTGGTCAGTAACCGATTCGTTGGCTACATTAGCTTGTGATCCGCGTCGAAGTGCCTTTTTTACACGGGAACTACTCAATGCGATGCGAATTCTGGATGCAGGGGATATTTCTCAGGAGCGGATGATCGGTTCCTGGGCGGGCGCCATGGGCCATATGCAATTCATGCCCTCGACTTTCTTAAGCTATGCCAAAGATGTCGATGGCGATGGGCGTCGTGATTTATGGGGAAGTATTCCAGATGCTATGGGGTCTGCTGCAAACTTCTTGCGACAATCGGGCTGGACGCCTGGACTGGATTGGGGGCAGGAAGTCCGATTGCCATCATCATTTGATTATGCGCTAGCTGGGCGCGATCATATGTTAAGTCTGGCAGAATGGGTGAAGTTAGGCGTTACCACAGCTTCTGGAGCACCTATAACACCGAGTGAGCAAAAATTTGCTTTGCTCGTACCTTCCGGTCATCAGGGGCCGGCTTTTTTGGTTTCAAAGAATTTTCACGTCATCATGCGTTGGAATC
This sequence comes from uncultured Nitrosomonas sp., assembly GCF_902826915.1. Lineage (GTDB taxonomy): Bacteria > Pseudomonadota > Gammaproteobacteria > Burkholderiales > Nitrosomonadaceae > Nitrosomonas. The sequence goes on along the minus strand of NZ_CADEGP010000046.1, from coordinate 4,294 downwards.
GTTCAGAGTTTTACGCATTGTCAGTTGGCCATTTGGCGGATCGTATTGCTGGTGCCGCTGCATTGCGTCGTATGCCTCCGGCTGATACAGATAAAATATCTCGCGAACAAGTACGACAGCTTCAGATGGACTTATTGACATTAGGTATTGATGCAGGTGAAGCCGATGGTATATTGGGTTCAGCTACTCGTAAGGCAATCAGTCATTTTCAGCAGAGAACACAGCGTATCGCTGACGGGCATTTGGACATGGTTTTGTTAGCTGCGATTCGTCAGGCGGCCAGCATGGCATCTCGTTAGAAACCATTAATAACGGATTGTCTGGTTTCTAGGCCAGAAGATGTTTAATGGCTTCTTGTTCCGTAATTAATTCTTGATAGCTTTGTTGCATTTTTGTTTGATCTGATTGATTTGTTTCCAAGTTCTCAATGATTGTGTACTGACCGTTTTGGCAAGTGACAGGAAAACTGTAGATAATTCCGCTCGGGATGCCATAGCATCCATTCGAAGATACGCCCATCGAGACCCAATCGCCTTCTCGCGTACCAAAAATCCAATCTTGCATATGATTGATAATGGCGTTGGCTGCGCTAGCTGCGCTCGATTTGCCACGGCGCGCATCGATAATTGCTGCGCCACGTTTTTGTACCACTGGGACAAAGTGATTTTCTATCCATGCAGAATCGTTTATTAATGAGGAAACTTTGTTGTTCTTCACTATGGCGTGACTTAGATCAGGGAACTGTGTGTTCGAATGATTCCCCCAAACGATCATTCGTTTAACATCTGATACAGGCACTCCAAGCTTCAGCGCAACTTGCGACAATGCGCGATTGTGATCCAATCTTAGCATTGCAGAAAAATTTTCTGGATCAAGATCAGGTGCATTTCTTAAAGCAATATAAGCATTCGTGTTGGCCGGGTTGCCAACAACTAATACTTTAACATTCCGCTTGGCAACAGCATTGAGTGCTTTCCCTTGTGCAATGAATATGGGGCCGTTGGCTGCAAGAAGATCCTTGCGTTCCATATTCTCTCCACGCGGCCGCGCGCCTACCAACAGGGCAATATCTGCGTCCTCGAACGCAACTTCAGGATTGTCAGTGGTGATGATCCCCGCTAGTAGCGGAAAAGCGCAGTCGTACAATTCCATGACGATGCCGTCAAAAAAAGGCTGCGCTTCAGTAATATCATGTAATTGCAGAATAATAGGCTGATCTTTGCCCAGCATGTCGCCGGCTGCAATGCGATATAGCAGGCTATAACAAATTTGTCCGGTTGCGCCGGTGACAGCAATACGAATAGGCGATTTCATTTTTTCCAATCCTCGAGAAGCCACCAATAGACTGGAGAATTGGCGGTATATGGGGAATAGTGAGCAAATTATACTTGCAATCAGTGTCTGGCGAAAGAGCCAGCGTGTTTAATAATAAGGTATTTTGTTAGGACATTGATTGCAGATCAAAATGCTATTCATGATACCCGGCTCGAAAGTGCGGCTGGGTGCTGAGGCTGTCTGGCCAAATGCGTACCAACGTTTTATCCAATTAGGAGTTTTTTCAAGCATTCAGCATCCATTCAGCTCTTATTTAATACAATTTAAAGAACAAACCCACAAGGTGGCCAGATGAAAAGTTTTTATTCGAATTGTTTGATCATTGTTTTGCTGAGTATTGTCTTAAGTGATGTTGCTTGGGCTCGCGGAGGGCACTACGGCCATAGGCATCATCATCATGGTCATTTAAATTTCGGCATCAATATTGGCGGATACAATTCCGGTTTTTATGGGCCAGGACTCTATCAATTTCGCTCTTATGGTTATCCTGCTAATTCAATGTTTATGATGCCGCGCGCTAGGTATGTACCAAGACCTGTGGTTCCGGTTATTCCACCCGTCTATGTTCAGCGTGAACAGCCTTCGGCTCAGCCACAAGCTAATTACTGGCACTATTGTCAGAGCCCGGCAGGTTACTATCCAAATGTCGAAAGTTGTCCTGGTGGTTGGATACAAGTGGCCCCACAATCAACAATGGAATAATGTAGAGAGGTTATATGTTAATGCTGAGAAATTTGATTGTCATTGTGATTGCCGGGTTTCTGGGGGCGTGCGTTCATTTACCAACCGGTCCCAGCGTAATGGCGTTGCCAGGCTCTGGTAAAAACTTTGATCAGTTTCGGTCTGATGAATATGTATGCAAACAGTATGCGTATGAACAAGTCGAAGGTTATACGCCGCGAACCGCATCCCGGATGAGCGGTATTGAGAATGCAGCGTTGGGCAGTGGGCTCGGTGCTGCTGCGGGCGCAATTTTAGGGGGTGGTCATGGCGCGGCAATCGGGGCTGGAATCGGCCTTTTATTCGGCAGCGTGCTTGGATCAAGTAATGCAACAGCTTCAGGTTATGCTAGCCAACAGAGATATGACAATGGTTATGTGCAGTGTATGTATGCCAAAGGGCATAGCGTTCCTGTCGATGGCAGGATCATGAATAGTCCATCAGGTAGAAATACTGTCAGCAGGATAGCTGCGCCAGCATCAGAAAATTTTGTTCCGCCACCACCACCGCCCGGTAGCCCGCCACCTCCACCTTTACGCTAATTCTTTTTCCATTTAGTCAGCGGCTTGTGATCACTGAGTGATGCGCAAACCGCTGATACCTCCCTGAAACAAAAGTTGGTAATAGGTATCACTGCTGCTTAATTTGACGCCGCTTTAGTAGCTTATCTGTAAACAACGCAATCAACAAAAATGCGATGATATAGGGTATGGCAGTAAAGAAAGCTTCCTGATAATTTGTCATCTTTATCCGCAATGGATACTCATACTGCAAGGGGGGTACCCCTTCTCCTGTTACAAATAGGGTATATTGCCCTTCATCCAAGTTAAATTCGCCTTTGATGACTCCATCTGAATGATTATTCGAGTATAAAGTTGTTATGGTATCGCTTAATGCTTGACCGGTACCTCTTACGATTTTAATAGCAATCGGCATATCACGCAGCGCTTGATCGACAAGATCCAGCACCCATAAGGTTTCGCCTTCATTGGGAATTTCAGTGCAGTATTCTGCTTCTGGGTCGTGTTGAGGTTGATAAGTACTCAGATGTACCATGCTGCCAGAAATATTACGCATGCAAATATCGGATTCTAAGGATACTTTGCCGTGAGCGGCGGCTAAACCCGAATAGAATACTGCGGTGAGTATGGCAATTGAAGTCCAAATTTTTATGATTTGTCTCATCCTATAAACTCCTACACTTATTGATCAATAATTTATTTGAATATTTTTGTACCCTTCAACAGGTCTCGTTGTTTTAGAAGCGAAGTAAAAATGCTCATCTATTAGGTAATAATCGATAGGTTTCCTTTGCCTATTTTTGCCTTGTTTCGACGTGCTCGGAAATGTTTTCCAAAAATCTGTTGTTCCCCGATCACTTGAAACTGACCGAGGAGCAATTGCTACAAATAAATAAGACTAGGGAATGATGCGATTGTTCAGAATATCTCTGCTTGCGTTGTTCCAGGTTACATCAGTCAGGTTAGAGTAACGGGTGATAATCTGTGCTGCAATACCACCTGAAAATAAACCTGCCCAGCCCAGAATCACAAAACCCCAGTGCAAGGGCGCGCTAAACAGTTCTTCCATAAACCAGAATGCATGTCCCCATTCATTCAATCCAACGTTCGGCAGAATCATCAATGGGCCTGCAATCGCCATTACCAACGGAAATGATGTGCCACGACTATACAGTGGCAAACGGGTCATCGCGTACAGGTATGATGCTATACCGCAGACAATGTACATCGGGAATGAGCCATAAAACACCACCACGTGACTTGGCGTAAAGCTTGTGTCACGTATAATCACTTGGTGCCAGGATGCATCTTGTTCGGTAAAGAAACTACCGCCCCAGTAAACACCAAACAAATATACACCCAGCCACATCATCCAGTAAAAATAACGTTTGATCTCAAGCTTGGTGTCCAGATTGTCCAGCTGTTCCTTGGTGTCACGGGTCTTCAGTATCCAGCCCCACGTTACCAACGCAAACAAAGGCATCAGAGTCATGTGCACGCGCCACAGTCCCATCCATACCTTGTCAAATTCCGGCTCCATCGAGTCCATACCGTGTGAATATGCAAATGTCCTTTGGTACCAAATCCAAAATATCGCTACCAAAAGCATCGTTAACATGCCTATCTTGTAATATTTCGAGTCATACCACAGCGACATGTCATAGTTGGCGCTCGCTGCGCCGCTAGTTGTGCCATAGGTTGTTGCCATCATATCCTCC
>NZ_CADEGP010000045.1 GCF_902826915.1 uncultured Nitrosomonas sp. | reverse complement strand
AGCGCATTCATGCATAATATCAAATGATTATGCATATTTCAGGACCGACTATTTATAAACTATTCTGTTGAGAGCATTCATGAATATATGAAGTTATGCAATAAGAAATAACAAAATCAGCCTGGGTTTATGGTGTTTTTAGGACAAATGTTTTTTGATTAATTTGTTGCTGTAACCATTTTCTTTGAACCAGTTAATGGCGTCTCTAATTGCTTCAAATGCGGGGCGGTATTGGTAACCTAATTCATGCTGTGCTTTTTTACTGGAGAAAAACATTGTTTTCTTGGCCATACGAATACTATCCATCGTTGCGCGCGGTTCTGAGTGCGTGAGGTTTGCAATTTTTTCCATACACCATGCTATAGGCAACATTACACTGATAGGTATGTTGATACGGTTCTTCTTTTTTCCGGTGATTGAATCAATAGTTTTTAAGATTTGTAGCAAAGTCATGTCATCGCCACCTAATATGTAGCGTTCCCCTATTTTTCCGTGCTGATACGCTAATAAATGACCATATGCAATATCATCGACATGAGCAATGTTCAGTCCAGTATTGACGTAAGCAGGCATGCGATCCATGAGTGTATCTAGTATGATGCGCCCAGTTGGGGTGGGGCGAATGTCTCCGGGACCTATCGGAGCCGAAGGATTGACGATAGTTAAGGGTAAGTGGTGCTCATCGGTTAATTGCTTCACCATTTGTTCGGCGAGATATTTGGAGCGTTTATAGTATCCGGAAATTGTAGAAATATCGGATGGAGTTTCTTCGTTGCCCGGTGCTCCATCGGGATTGAGGCCGAGTGTCGCCACACTGCTAGTATAGATCATGCGTTTTATGCCTTCCTGATGAGCAGCTAAGATGAGTGCGCGCGTACCATTAATGTTAATATCATACATGGTTTCTGGGTCAGGGACCCAGAGGCGATAATCAGCAGCGACATGAAAAAGGCTGTCGCAACCACGAACTGCACGTTTCAGGGATTCAGGGTCACGTAGATCGCCTTCGGAAATTTCAACCGCAAAATTTCTAAGATTTCTCCGATCACTGTTTGGTCTAGCCAGAACACGAACGTCATGTCCGGCAGTTAGCAAACATCGCATGACCGCTGAACCGAGAAATCCATTTGCGCCTGTAACCAATGATTTCATATTATCGCAATTGCTCAGTTAATTTCTGATAACACAGCTTGGTGTAAGTTAACTTTAGGAAGGTTTCTGGAAGTATACTTGAACAATAGCTCGAGTATCCAGTTGTGACTGGCAAACAAGCTGGTTGTTAAAATGGTCGCTTTTACGCTACGACGACTGATCTTTACTTGCGCTCCTGCAGAAAAATTCCGGTGTTGATTTATCTTGTTGAGAGTCAGAATGGCCATGCCAATGGCCCATAAACAAAAACGGCGAATACCTTTTTCGTGCGGAGGGATTAGGCTAGTGTAGACCAAGGCGTTAAGTAAATGCCCTTTGGCAACCCCCAATAGTTCTGCTAATCCGGCTTGAAATTTGGTATCACTCATACCAGGATGCAATTTGCTGAGATCAAATCCATTCTTAAGAAAAATATCTTGTGGCAGCCAGCATGCACCACGCTCGCGGTCATCCCATATGTCTTTAAGAATGTTTGTCATTTGCAAGCCCTGTCCAAATGATACGGCAAGTTTCATCAAAGCGGGTTTATGCGTATTGATTTCCTCTGAGTAATCACAGAATAGCTCGGTTAACATTTCACCGACAACGCCTGCAACGTAATAGCAATATTGGTTCATTGCGAATAAATCTTTGAGTCCTTCCAAAGATTCGGTTTCCTGATAATCCGCCATACCCTGCGCCATGATTCTAACGCATCGCTCCAATGCTTTGCGTTGTACAGGGTTAAAACTGTGTGTGATGCGAATAACTGCGGGTGTATTTTTAATTAAGTCATGTTCTGCAGGAATGGTTTGCTTAGAAAGGAGAGGGTGCAGTGTTTGTGAGAACTCCTCCGCTGATGCATTTCCACATACCACTTCAGCAAACATGTTCGATAATTGTCGGGTTTGTTCTATTGTCAGAGCATTATCATCTTCAATCGTGTCAGTGATACGACAAAGTAAGTATGCATTACCGATGATGCAGCGTAAAGTCTCAGGCAATTGTGGAATAGTTAATGCAAAAGTGCGTGAGACACCCTGCAGGATGTAGTCTTGATATTGCTCATCATTGATGCGAGAGTGGCTTGTCATTACAGATTTATCATAAAGCAATACAGCGTGTTAATACAATTAAATGCGTCCCCTGATTCATGTTGCTCAGTGAGATAAAATTTTCTCGTTAGAAAATAACTGATCAATTGTTTCACGTTGCCGGATAATATGGGTAGTGTTCTTATCTACCATGATTTCAGCGACGCGCGGCCGCGAATTGTAATTCGAGCTCATGCTCATACCATACGCACCGGCTGACATGATAGCCAAAAAATCACCACTCATCAGACCGATCTGACGATCATGGCCCAAAAAATCGCCTGTTTCACATACAGGTCCAACGACCTGATAATCTTTGATTTCTCCAGAGTTCTTGTTAACGGGTAAAATTTCATGATAGGCATCATACAGTGCTGGACGCATAAGATCGTTCATTGCTGCATCAACAATGGCAAAATTACGTGTAGGCGTATGCTTCAGATACTCAATGCGTGTCAGAAGGATGCCTGCATTACCTACCAAAGAGCGGCCCGGTTCAATTAAAAGGCGCTGTTTTACCTGATGCGTGCTGGTACAAAGCATGGAGACATAATCGCGAATCGAGGGCAAAATTTCATTGGTATAGCGAATACCTAATCCTCCACCTAAATCTAGGTGCTCAATTTCTAAATTTTTTGACTGTAGGGTATCCAGTAAGTTGAGCATTTTTTTACTGGCTTGGATGAAGGGATCGAGTTCTGTCAACTGCGAGCCAATGTGGCAATCTAAGCCGATAAAACGAATATTTTGATATAAGTGCGCAGATTGATAGATTCTTTCAGCTTCGCTGGCCGGGATGCCAAATTTATTTTCTTTGAGGCCGGTGGAAATATATGGATGTGTTTTAGCATCGACATCCGGATTTATACGCAAACTAACCGGTGCTATTTTGTTCATTTCTTTGGCGATTTGATTTAATGAAATTAATTCAGCCTCAGATTCTACGTTGAAACATAAGATATTGACGTCTAGCGCCATACGCATTTCATGCATATTTTTTCCAACGCCAGAAAAGACCGTTTTTCCTGGATCTCCGCCTGCTTTAATGACACGTTGCAATTCTCCGCCGGACACGATATCGAAACCGCTGCCAAGTTGGGAGAACAGATTAAGTATGGCAATATTTGAATTGGCTTTTACTGCAAAACAAATTAAATGATCACGATTTGCGAATGCAGCATCGAATTCTTGATAAGCTTTAGTTAACGCTGATTGCGAATAAACATAACACGGTGTTCCAAATTTCTCGGCAATCTGTTTTAAAGGTACTGATTCGACAAAGAGCTCATCGTCATGGTAATCAAATTCTGGAAAACCGCTCATTATCTTTCAATTTCAACTGGAGTCAAGCGACTAGCTTCATTAGTTTTAGGAAGATAAAGCGGACCTTTGAGTCCACATGCACTTAAAGAATAAACTAACAGGATCACGGTACAGATTAAACGCATGGAAAAATCCTAAATGATAATTTACCGGATACTATCATAAGCGAAGGACAAATTAATCAAACTTGTAATTAATTTTGGTAATCATAACAAGGTTAAGCGGGAGGTAGTTCTACGGTCAGCCAGTTCACTAATTCATTTATTAATTTATTGCTCGCAGAGTTAAGCGCGAATACTGCGCCTGCGGCATCAGCAGAAGAAGTGCTTTCGATAGTGCTGAAATCTTTTTGAGCGAATAGCTTGCGGGAATTACGTTCAATTAAGCTAACACGAAGGCTAACAACGACATGACTAGAATCTGTTGCATCAAATAGCTGGGTAAATTCGTCCAATTCAATTTGTAGCGCATAATCAGCTTTGGCTATACCACTGTCTTTCAAGACTTGCTCAGGCGTGCTGGTCACGATGCGGTTGCGTATTTGTTGAGTAAGCAGCGTTGCAGGTGCCGCGATCCAGCGGCTACTGGCATAGGCATAAGACTGCGCAGGATTGTGATAGAGCAACCGGTAATGGATCGCGGTATTATCCAGCCAAGCGGGCGCTGTTGCATCAGTAATTAGCAGGCTTCTTCGGTGTAGTTGCAATTGCTTGGGTACTTGCTCGGTCAGTGATAAATGCGGCATACCCAATGCGTAAGTCGATATGGCAGATTGAGGTTTGTGCAATACAGAGCAACCCGTTAGAAAGAGAATAAAAAGGATCAACAATGGCATTTGCTTCATGGTTTATTTCCTGTGGGTGGAACAAAACCTGTCTCGCCCGGACCAGGCGATGAGGAAGTTCGACCAAATATTAAGCTCTGCGGATTTTCTTCTAATTGGTGAAGTACTTTGTCTAAGTTATTGGAATTACGTATTATGCTATGACTTAATTGTCGCAGCTCAGGAATTGTAGTGGCGAGTTCTTGGGTACTTTGCGACAAGCTATCAAAGATACCTTCTTTTTGATTCGCTTTGGATACTGTAAGATTGAGCTCGCCCAGAAGTTGATCCAGACGCTTGACCAAGGTACCTGATTCTATGGTTAATTCAGTAAAAGCACTTAACACTGGTTGTAAGTGCCCAGCAATATTATCAAAATTATTAGTTGCTTTATCGATATTCTGCAAAATTTGTGAAACATGATTTTGATTTTGTTCGTTCAGCAATTGGTGCATCTTTAAGACTAACTGATTGACGTTGCTGAGTAGATCCTGTCCAGAGCCTGTGACCTCATCCAACAATGATCGACGCATTGGAATCCTTTCATCGCTAAGTATCTCATTATCAACACCATCATCATTTAGCTGAATATAAGCGAGTCCGGTGACCCCTTGATAGCCTAATTGCGCATAAACACTTTTTCTCAGGGTAACATTCTCGTTAACTGCAATTTGGATAAGTATTTGGTGTGGATTATCAGGATCAAATTGAATCTTTTCCACTTTGCCAATATTAACGCCGCGATAGTGTACGGCAGATTGAGGATTAAGCCCGCTCACCGATTCCCTGGTAACCACGAGATAATCTGTGCGCTTAGTATTGTTGCCGCTGAACCACATAGCGACTAAAGCTACAGAAATACTCAATAAAATAACAAAAATTCCGGCTATGAGGGCATGGGCACGATTTTCCATGTTTGCTCCGAGTGATTTTTTTGTTCGATTTTATGTCGTATGCTTTTAAAAAAGCTGGTAATAAATGGGTGTTGAAAGCGATCAATTTCATCCAAGGTGCCCGTTACGATCACTTGTTGATCAGCAAGAACAGCAATGCGATCAGATAATGCTACAAGTGTATCAAGGTCATGGGTAACCATAACAATGGTGAGATTCATCTCACTGCGTAAAGCAAGAATCAATTCTACAAAACTTTGACTTAGCTCTGGATCCAACCCGGCAGTAGGTTCATCGAGAAATAAAACTTCTGGGTCTAATGCCAGAGCACGAGCTAAGGCGACGCGCTTAATCATTCCTCCAGACAAGGCCGCTGGCATCTTATCAGCATGCTCGAGTTTTATTGCCACCATATTGAGTTTGATCAATACTAAATCACGAATTATGTCTTCACTGAGCGTATGCAATTCACGTAAGGGCAGCGCAACATTATCGAACACAGTTAATGCGCTAAATAATGCTCCTTGCTGAAAAAGTACGCCGGAATGACCTCGTATATTTTTTTTTTGCAGATTGAAATTGGCATCGTTCCGAGAACTGCCAAAAATTTTCACTGTCCCATGGGAAGGCTGCTCAAGCCCCAGCATATGACGTAGTAATGTCGTTTTTCCACTGCCTGAGCCACCGATCAATGTCAGAACCTCGCCGCGATACACATTTAAATTGACATCGCGATGGACAATATGGTTGCCGTAGCGAGTGTTTAGTGATTTGATTTCAATAATACATTTCGACTTGTTCATTAGTCTAACCAATTCCCACGTCAGAGAATAGTATTGCAAAAATTGCATCTATAATGATGACCACGGTGATGGCAGTCACCACAGAAGCGGTAGTGCCTTCACCCAAACTTTCAGTGTTGGGTTTGATTCTTAGGCCAAAATGACATGCAATCAATGCTATCACCATTCCACTTACAATCCCTTTTCCTAATCCCAGCCACAAATTTCCTATTGGCACAGAATCCGGCAGTGCAGTAATGAAATAATGATAGTGTAAGCCTAGTTGTATTTCGGCTGCGACCATGCCGCCTAATAAGGCCACTGCACTGGTCCATAGGACTAGGAGTGGCATAGCAATGCCAAGACCCAGCACTTTGGGCAATATCAATCGTTGACTATGAGAGATGCCCATGACAGTCAAAGCATCCAGTTCCTGAGTTACACGCATAACGCCCAGTTGTGCAGTCATTGCTGAACCTGAGCGACCTGCTACCAGTATTGCTGCCAGCATTGGCCCCAGTTCGCGGATGATGCTAATTCCCAATATATTAACTATAAAGATGTCGGCACCAAATAATTGCAATTGTTTGGATGAAAGATAGCTTAATACGATCCCGATCAGAAATCCCACCAATGCAGTAATGCCCAGCGCCTGTGCGCCAGTTCTGTATAAATTTGCAGAGATTTCACGCCAAGGAATATAGACAGGATGCCGGATTAAGTAAATCACATCAAGCATTAATTGACCAATCAATACAATCAAACCTACGAAATGTTGCCATAAAACTAGCGCCAGTTCTCCTAAGGCAGTGACTGGCCATAGTAAATCCCGGTGCTTGGTTTCTAATCGGAGAGTGGGCAGCCGTTCTAAGCGTTCAAATATCTTTTCATGTTCGGGACGCAGTTGTAGATGCTCTGGGCGCTTTGTCTTCCATGCACGCCAAAGCATGACAGTGCCAGCAGTATCGATTTGTTCAATGCCCGTTAAATCCCAACAAAGATTCTGATTTTCAGCCGCACGGGATAGCTCGTCTTCTAAGGATGTTAACAAGGATTCCAATGCGGCCAAGGTATAGTTACCTGTCAGGATAATGTGAGGTAAACCCTCTTTAGTGCAGAGTTGATACCAATGACTCATGGTTTTTCGAGAGTGATGAACAGATATTAATTTGGACTTGGTTTTATTCATGGAATTACCAAGTAGGTATAAAACCGATCGGGTTATCTAATGCCAGCAGATTTTTGCATCTTAGTTGGGTCGTGCTTATCGCGATCTACTTGAAAATTTTTTTATTGTATATGCTTATAACAATCCAAAGCGGTTTAATCAGATTTGTCATGCTTCCGACAAACATTCAGCAGATTTATTTTGTTTGCGCTATCGTAGCGCGAGCTAATGCCGGATTATCTGAAAAATAATTCTTTATTCCTAAAAACATCGCATCTGCCATCTTGCTTTGATAATCTCCACTGCGCAATTTTACTTCTTCTTTGGGATTGCTGAGGAAAGCGGTTTCCACCAAAATTGAAGGAATATCCGGTGATTTAAGTACTGCAAAACCAGCCTGCTCTACATTTATTTTGTGTAAGTGATTGATGTTGCTTAGTTGTTTAAGAACATATTCAGCCAATTTAACGCTGTCATTGATGGCGGCATTGAGTGACAAGTCCAGTAACAATTCTTTGATATCTTTTGATTTTGACGTGATGTCAATTCCTCCCATCAAATCGCCGTCGACACTATTTTCCTTGTCGGCGAGCCAGCTGGCCGTAGTCGAAGTGGCGCCATGTTCAGATAAAGTGAATACCGAAGAGCCATGGGCATGTGATTTTGGATTAGCGTCTGCGTGTATTGACACGAACAAGTCGGCATTGGCGCGTCGTGCAATTATTCGTCGTTGCGGAAGTGAAATGTAATGGTCGCCATCACGTGTTAAAACAGCCCGCATATTGGGCTCTTTATCAATTTTTCCCTTAAGTTTTCTGGCAATTGCCAATGTGATATCTTTTTCATAAGTGCCTTGTTTCCCGACCGCTCCAGGATCCTTGCCGCCGTGACCAGGATCAATCGCTACAATGATAATCCGAGGCACCATACTTTTGGGTGGCGTCGAATTGGGTTTGCGGCTTTGTGCTGCTTGAAAACTGCTGGGTTGTTTGGTTTGGTTTGCTTGTTGAAGTTGGAGCTTGGGGGGAGATGAGGGAATCAATTGAGTTGGGCTGGGTTTCCGTTTGTTGCTGCCATGTATCAGAGAGGCAACCAGTTTATCCAGGGCATCTGTTTCAAGATTAGTGCTGGCAGCAGGATGGGTGCGATTGTTAAAATCCACCCTGGCTGCTTTGTGCGGATGATAAATATCCAATATCAATCGATAAGCAAAATTTTCTTTGGGTGGTACAACAAATGTGCGTGGAACGACATGCGCTTTTAAATCGAATACCAGCCGGATAACGTGCGGTGTAAACTGACCGATACGAATATTTTGTACAAATGGGTCGATGGCATCCACCTGCTGGGGCAGGGTATGCAGTACTGGATTAAGCTTGGTGTTACTTAGATCAATAACCACGCGGTGCGGGTTATCCAGCATACTTAGCTCATAGTCAAGCGGTCGATCGGATTCAAGCGTGATACGCGTGTAGTCAGGAGTCAATCCAACGCGAACGGATTGCACGGTGGCATCTGCAGCCAGAATGGATTGGCTCAACAACATCCAGCAACAAAAAAAGATTAATATCAGGGGCATTAGAAAACCATGTTTCACGGTAGCATCGCTGCAGTCGCTAAAATATGCAATCAGGTGTTTTTTTCTGTATTCCAACGTATCAAGCATTGTTTTCCTGTCTCTGTGCCGCTCCGGATTTCAATATTTCTGCCCGGATCAAGCATGTTAAGAAAGCACTGCAGATCAGCTCTTGGCAATAAATCCCCTGCTTTTTCAGGCCATTCCACCAAACAAATCGAATCTGAATTAAAATAATCTCGGAAACCTGCTTCTTCCCATTCAGAATAATCATTGAATCGATAAAAATCAAAGTGATACAAGTATAACCCAGAGATTTTGTAGATTTCAACTAAATTATATGTAGGACTTTTGACGACATGCGAGTATCCAAGGCCGTGTAAAATACCCCGAGTTAATGTGGTTTTACCGGCGCCTAGGTTACCAAACAGATGAATTGTCAAACCAGAATGCAAGCAAGTTGCTAATTTTTCACCGAATTTAATGGTTTCTTCCTCGTCGGCAAGATGGTGCGTAAGGTTTTGTGCTGAATCAGCATCTGCCGAATGAATGTTATGCAAGAGAATACTCCAACAAATAATATATCTGATTATGCAGCCTTGGCTGTTGCCATTAAAACATGGGGCAGGGAGTTAGGCTTTCATGACGTCCGTATCGCCGATGCCAAAGCGGATATCACTGTGGTCGAGTCCGGTTTGTTCGCATGGTTGGATAAAGGATATCACGGTGCAATGGATTATATGGCGAAACATGGCACCAAACGTTCCCGCCCTGCCGAACTTGAACCGGATACACTGCGAATTATTTCTGTGTGCATCAATTATGCGCCGCCTGCAGTCAAAAATAGCTGGGATGTAATTTACTCGGGAGAACGGGCATTTATTTCGCGCTATGCACTGGGACGAGACTATCATAAGGTTCTGCGCTCACGATTACAAAAATTGGCGGATAAAATGACAACGGAAGCGGGGCCGTTCAATTACCGGGTTTTTTCCGATAGCGCGCCGGTTATGGAAGTGGCGTGGGCACAGAAAGCCGGTCTGGGTTGGCGCGGGAAGCATACTTTATTGTTGTCGCGCCAAGCGGGTTCGATGTTTTTTCTCGGTGAAATGTATACCGATCTACCGCTGCCTGTCGATGAGGAAACTGAAAATTATTGTGGTAGTTGCACCCGATGTATCGATATTTGTCCGACGCAAGCCATCGTTGCGCCATATCAGGTTGATGCGCGGCGCTGCATCTCTTACCTGACCATCGAATTAAAAGACAGCATTCCGGAGTCGTTACGCTCGCTGATTGGTAATCGCATTTATGGCTGCGATGATTGCCAGTTAGTGTGTCCGTGGAATAAATTTGCCCAAATTACTAACGAGAATGATTTTCATGTGCGCAATGGATTGGATGATGTGTCGCTGATTGATTTATTCAGTTGGGATCAACAAACATTTGAAGCTAAATTGGCCGGCAGTGCGATTCGCCGTATCGGCCATGCGCAGTGGTTACGCAATATCGCGGTCGGTTTAGGAAATGCGCCGTATTCGGCGGAAATTGTCCAAGCGTTGCAAGCGCGGCTCGACGATGCTTCAGTTTTGGTGCGTGAGCACGTGCAATGGGCGTTACAACAACAGAATTTGAAAAGAACAGCAACCGAGGAAAAATATGATGAATAAACGATCCGCTATCGGTACGCCGCTGAGTGCATCAGCGACCAAAGTCATGCTGCTAGGCAGTGGCGAGCTGGGTAAAGAAGTCATTATCGCGTTGCAGCGATTGGGGGTGGAAACAATTGCAGTAGACCGCTATGTCGATGCGCCTGGGCATCAGGTGGCGCATCGTTCGCATGTGATTAATATGGTGGATGGTCAGGCGTTACGCGCACTGATTGAGCAAGAACGCCCCGATATCATCGTGCCGGAAATTGAAGCTATTGCAACTGATATGCTGATAGAAATCGAACAAGCGGAAATGGCTACCGTGATTCCTACTGCGCGTGCCGCTAAACTTACGATGAATCGTGAGGGAATTCGTTGTCTGGCAGCAGAAAAACTGGGTTTGCCAACTTCATCGTATGCGTTTGCCGATAGTTTGGATGAACTGCGCGTAGCAATTAATGCCAAGATTGGTTATCCCTGCATCGTAAAGCCGGTGATGTCCTCTTCGGGTAAAGGACAATCGCGCATTGAGAATGCAAATGAAATTGAAACAGCATGGAATTACGCTGCGAGCGGTAGTCGGGTGAATCAGGGGCGGGTAATTGTCGAAGGAGTGATCCATTTTGATTACGAAATTACGCAACTGACGGTACGCGCACTGGATGTTGATGGTAATGTTAAAACGCATTTCTGTGAAGCGATTGGTCATGTGCAGGTGCATGGTGATTATGTCGAAAGCTGGCAACCACAGGGAATGTCACCCATGGCATTGGAGTGCGCACGTGATATTGCTAAAAAAATCACTGATGATCTGGGTGGTTTGGGTGTTTTCGGTGTGGAACTGTTTATCAAGGGTGATGATGTCTGGTTCAGTGAAGTTAGTCCACGTCCGCATGATACTGGTATGGTAACCATGTGCAGCCAGAAACAAAGTGAGTTTGATTTACATGCGCGCGCCATTTTGGGATTGCCAGTGGATGCTACTTTGCTGGCACCAGGTGCCAGCGCAGTGATTTATGGCCAACTGGAAGCGCAAGGTATTGCATTCTCCGGTGTGGTTGAAGCACTCAGCGTCCCGCACAGCGATTTACGCTTGTTCGGCAAACCCGAATCATTCAAGCGCCGACGCATGGGCGTTGCGCTGGCGAATGGTGCTAATACGGACGAAGCTCGCAGCCGTGCTAAACTTGCGGCCAGCCGGATAATACCCATCAAAGCATAAATAAACTGAGTAACCAACAATTGAATAAGGAAAATCATGACTATTGAGCAACTCAACGCTAAATACAAACTGACAGGGAAGCTTGAATTTATAGCTGGTAAAGGCGGATTGCCGATGATTCAGGTGAATAGTGCCAAAGCCCAAGCGCTGGTTTCGATTCATGCTGGACAAGTTTTGTCGTATCAGCCAGCCGGTGAACCGGAAGATGTCATGTTTTTGAGTGAAAAAGCATATTACCAGGACGGCAAGGCGATCAAAGGCGGTGCGCCGATTTGCTGGCCGTGGTTTGGTGCCGATCCGGAAGGCAAGGGCCGTCCGGGACATGGTTTTGTGCGTAATCGTGCGTGGAATGTCGTGGCAACCGAGGCCATGGCAAATGGTGATGTCAAAGTCACGCTAGGCTTAATGGATACACCGGACACGCACGAGATCTGGCCGCAATCGTTCAGTCTGCAGCAAGAAATTATAATTGGCGAAAGCTTGAATCTGTCTCTGATCACGCGTAATACCGGCAAAGAAAAATTTTCCATTACGCAAGCGTTTCATACTTATTTTAAAGTGGGTGATATCGCACGGACGAAAGTGCTTGGTTTGGAGAACTGTGAATATATCGACAAGGCGGGCGGCGGCAATGCACAAAAGCAACAATCGGGTGCTGTGACCATCGAATCCGAAGTCGATCGCATCTATTTGGATGTGGGAAATACTTTAATAATCGCCGATAGTGCGCTCAATCGGCGTATTCAGATTACTTCGCAAGGCAGTAAAACCGCAGTGGTCTGGAATCCCTGGGAAAAAATTTCCAAGGGAATGGCCGATCTGGAAGACGCCGACTATCAGCGCTTGCTGTGCGTTGAAACCACGAATGCCGCGAATGATGTGGTGGAAGTCGTGCCGGGAGGTGAATGTCGATTAACTGCAGACTATCGGGTGATACGCAGCTAATCCAGGAAAATGTACGTGATGCAATGTGCTTTCCGCATCATAATAAATGCTGGGCTGCAGTAAAAACTTTCTTGTCGCCTAGCTCTAACGCATATTTGTTCCAATTGAAACAAGGCCCCGGATCGGTTTTGCGTCCGGGTGCAATATCAGAATGTCCGGCAATATTCTGGATGGGATATTGATTGCAAAGGCACTGCGTCAGTGCAGTCAATGATGAATATTGGTTCTCAGTAAACGGTATGGTGTCACTGCCTTCGAGTTCTATGCCTAACGAAAAGTCGTTGCATCGCTCCTTTCCTTGCCAACAAGATACACCCGCATGCCAGGCACGTTTAATACAGGGGACAAATTGAATGATTGCACCATCACGGCGGATGAAAAAATGCGCCGATACTTTCGATCCCTGTAATGATTGATAGTAAGGATGTGCTTGCGGGTCGAGTTGGTTGGTAAACAATTCAATTACGCCATTGCCGCCAAATTGGTTGGGTGGGAGACTGATGTTGTGGATCACCAATAAGCTGATTTTCGTATCTCCCGGACGATCGTCACAGTTAGGGGATGCGATGAATCGAGCAGTATCCAGTAAGCCAGCGGTATCAATGGGCATGATAAAATGGGCTGATAATTATATGATCGTGCATGGTAGCTTACCTTATCAAAACTTGAAAACCGGAATCGCATGAAGCAAGGCAAATTCATTACGCTGGAAGGCATAGACGGCGCGGGAAAGTCGACCCAGCTGGCGTGGATTGTCGAGCTATTGCAACGCGTGGGAAGGCCAGTCGTAATGACGCGAGAGCCGGGCGGGACGGCTTTGGGTGAACAGCTACGCGCGTTGTTGCTGGACAAGGCTATAACCATGCATGCGGAAACCGAAGTGTTGCTGATGTTCGCTGCTCGGCGTGAGCATTTGGATAAGGTGATTCTGCCCGCGCTTGCGCAAGATCAATGGGTGATATCGGATCGTTTTACCGATGCCAGCTTTGCTTATCAGAGCGGTGGCAGGGGATTGGATAGCGATAAACTGGCTATCTTGGAACAGTGGGTGCAAGGCGGATTGCAACCCGACTTGACGCTTTTTTTCGACGTGCCGGTGGAAGTCGGGCAAGAGCGCGTTAATCAAATCAAGAATAGAGATCGTTTTGAGCAAGAACAAGCTGACTTTTTTCAGCGCGTGCGCGTAGCGTATCTGGATAGAGCAAAGCAGTTTCCTGGCCGTATCAGAATCATCGACAGCAGCCAATCCTTAGCGCAAGTCAAAGCTGCGGTTGAACAGACGTTGCAGCCTCTGTTGAATCATGGGTGATATCTATAGCTGGCAACAGGACATTTGGCAGAAATTGACGCATAGCCGACAATTCTTGGGGCATGCGTTGTTGCTCAAAGGTAAACCAGGCATCGGCAAATATGATTTTGCGCGCCAACTGGCGAAATCATTGCTCTGTATCGTACCAAGGGCTGATCGCAAGGCTTGCGGGGAATGTTTGAGTTGCGGCTGGTTTGAGCAAAACACGCACCCTAATTTTTATTCGGTGATGCCGGAAGCATTTGCTGTCATGTCGGGAGGAAGCGAGAAAGAGGCGGGTGAAGAAAAATCCGGTAGCGCGGCAAGCAAAAAAAGCGTCAGCCAGCAAATCAGCATCGAGCAAATCCGCAAACTATCCGATTTTGTCTATCTGACCGGGCATCAAAGGGGGTATAAGATTATTCTGATCTATCCGGCGGAAGCGATGAATGCCGCCTCAGCCAATGCATTGCTGAAAAAACTTGAAGAACCGCCAGAAAATGTCTTGTTCATCCTGGTCACGCATCAAGCGCAGCATTTGCTGCCGACCATACGTAGCCGCTGCCAACAAATTGCGATGCCAATTCCGGATGTTGAAACCGCTGTTGCATGGCTGAAACAGCAGGCGGTCGATGATCCCGAAGGCCGACTTGCGGGCGCAGGTTATTCGCCTTTATCCGCATTGTTGCTGGATAAAGGCGAATACGCGGCGCAGTATGAACAATTTATCCAGCACATTGCCAATCCCAAACAACTGGATCCATTATTATTGGCCGGAACGTTGCAGCAAATGAATCTGCCTGCTGTCGTCGATTGGTTACAAAAATGGTGCTATGACCTAGTCAGTTATCGCACCACGGGAAAGATCCGCTACTATTTGAACCAATTGCAGGCCATTCAAGCGTTAAGCGAGCGGATCAATTTGCTAGAGTGTGTGACTTTCACGCGAGAACTCAACACCAAACAACAACTGTCACGTCATCCGCTCAATCCGCGCCTGTTTCTGGAAGAAATGTTCATCGCATATGTTGCTCTGATGCGGGGAGAATAATTACTGCTTCTCAAAGGTATCGTCCGCTTTCAAAATTTTCAGTGCCGCGCTGGCGCAGACTTCATCATATTCAATTCCTGGCGCGCCGCCGACGCCGATGCCGCCCACTACTTCGCCGCCGATTTTGATCGGAAAACCGCCGCCCAATAACAGAATGTTTTCGTTCATCCGCGATAAGCTTTGCAATTCCGGTTTTTG
This sequence comes from uncultured Nitrosomonas sp., assembly GCF_902826915.1. Taxonomy (GTDB): domain Bacteria; phylum Pseudomonadota; class Gammaproteobacteria; order Burkholderiales; family Nitrosomonadaceae; genus Nitrosomonas. The sequence continues at coordinate 10,312 of NZ_CADEGP010000045.1, read as the reverse complement.
CGTCACCAGGATGGCAAATTTATGCGTCGAATCGCGCAAGCTATTGGCAGTATAGGCCTTGCGGCGACTGCTATCGAGCGTATGCGGCCCAGCGCCATCGGCCTTCAATTGCACCTTGAGCAAACCAGATTGATCCACAATGGCCACGCTGACCTTGAATCCATCGTCGTGACATTTTTTGATTGCCGCCATCGCCGCCTGGGTTGATAATTCCAATGATAAAACTTTTTGTGAGGGAAAATCCTGCGCTAATATATGGGTAGATGCTGCGCACAGAATGAGCGCGGAAATACCGATTAATAATGATTTGAATGTATGAGTCATGATCGAGTCCTCTAGGTCAATATTCACGGATATACATTAACACGACATAATGAGATTATCACTGCTCTTTCAAGTAAAGGTGACAATATGATTACAAAAATGATTGATTATCAGGATGGAAATACAAGTCTGGAAGGGTATCTAGCATACCACGAAACCGATAAGCCGCAACCCGTTGTATTGGTTGCGCATGACTGGAGCGGGCGGCGCGAAATGGCGTGTAAAGGAGCGGAAAGAATCGCTGACATGGGCTATGTGGGTTTTGCGTTGGATATGTACGGCAAAGGTATATTCGGTGCCGATGGCGACGTAGAAAAGAACGGCGCGTTGATGGCACCGTTTGCTCAGGATCGCGCCCTGCTGCGGCGTAGAATTACTGCTGCACTGCAAGCCGTGCAGCAATTGCCGCAAGTCGATACCTCAAGAATTGCCGCGATGGGTTATTGTTTTGGTGGCATGTGCGTGCTGGAACTGGCACGCTCAGGTGCAGATGTGCAAGGCGTGATCAGCGTCCACGGTATCTTTGCGCCCGGCAATGTTGCCAATGCAAACATTACTGCAAAGGTGCTCTGTCTGCATGGCCACGACGACCCGATGGTGCCGCCGGAGCAAGTGCTCGTGTTTGAAACCGAAATGACCCAGGCCCAAGTGGATTGGCAGGTGCATGTGTATGGCGGCACAATGCACGCTTTCACCAATCCGAAAGCCAATAACCCCGACCTTGGCACGGTCTATAGGGAAGTGACGGCGAATCGCGCATATCGTTCGATTGCGAATTTTTTGGGAGAGATTTTTTCTTCTTGATAGGCTATCAATTTTTTTGAACTGTCGCGGATGTCAACGTAGATATTGGTCTTTTAGCCTGTGTCCCAAGGCCGTGAGGTAAGAGTCAACCAGACGGTAGTTGGTTGCACGCTGAAAGTGTAGCTATTATTAATTCATAAAAGCTTTCAGTCGATTTCATTTTCTGGTGCCATACCTTTTGCTCGCAGCTCGGCCAACGCTTGCTCGGTTTTTCTGAGATGACTCAATCCCATACCGCGCAGAATGTGGTCTGCCTTTGTGTATTGAATATTAATATAGGTAGTAATTTCTACTCGATTTCCCCATGGGTCAAGAAAATCAAGAAAAGAACCACTTAAAAGCTTAACGCCCATTTCTTCCAGTGATCGTCGCGCCAATTCTTTATCATCAACAGCAATTCCAAAGTGCCTTTTTTCATCAGGCTTTCTATCGCTGTACCGGGTGAAATTAATAAATTGATCGCCGAAATAAATAAAGGCTTGTGTATCACTTTTATCGTGAATTTCAAAATTCAAGAAACCACTATAAAATTCCAACGCTTCATCAATGTTTCCAACCTCTAGTGCCACATGGTTTATCCCTACGGCACATGCCTTGAGTGTTTCTGTTTTCTTTGTCATATGTTATCTCCGTAATCTCTTGTAATATGATACTGTATTGATTCTTTCGCGAGTAATCTACAATTGTTCGTAACAATCGCCAAATTCAACAATTATGTTACGAAGATTGAAAAGCGTTTGCGACGGCATTACAAGCCAAATCTTGTTTGCAGTCTACGATCAGATGCTTACACTGACTAATACTAGCATAGCGTTACCTGCAGGTTAAAAGGTGTGCGTTCATTTGATCCACATCCAAATCCCCATTGCCATCATCATCAAATTTTCGGTCAAGGATACGAAGCCTAATGGCACCTTGCTGCTGCCGCCGACGCAGGCGCATTTCAATTTGCGTTTGTCGATGTACACAGCCTTAAGCACCGAAATTGCGCCCACGGTGCCGATAAAGAGCGCCACGGGCGAGGATAGCCAAACGAGCGCACCCGAGATCATCAGGATACCCGCCAGCGCTTCTCCAAACGGATAAAGGTAGCTGTAACGCACCCACTTCCTGGCCAGCAGATCGTAATTTAAGAACATGGTCGAAAAGCTTTCTATATCTTGCAGCTTTTGTACTGCAAGTAAGCACATAGCAACGGAAATAAACCATTCAAAAGCGCGAACGGTAAATACAGTCCCGTAGGTTTGCCAACTCATGGCCAATGCTATCAGAAAGGAAACAGCGAATATGGCGATGACCGGTTTATAGCTGGTGTCGTCATCACCTTTGACTTCTTCGCCGAAATACACACGCAGTGCATCGTATCCGCCAATACGTTTACCATCAATCCAAGTTTGAGGCGTCGTTTCGATATGGTGTTTTTCCTGGAAGGCATCTGTTTCTTCGCGTGTCTCAAGGTGGCGGTCTTCAACGTTAAAGCCCTTGCGCTCCAGCAAATCCTTTGATTTGAGACCATAAGGGCAGATATGATCTTTCATTACCATGCGATATAATTTTGCGATTTTTTTATCGGTTGAGGTCATGTCTATTCTCCGTCGTTTTTTGTTTATCAGGGCTGAGCTGGAATCTATTGGGGTTTGACTCGCGAGATTGGGGCAACTTAAATCTCTTCGGGTTATATTCCTCGTTGCTTGCGGCAGGGTGCATTATTACAATCGTTCCAGCAATATCTCTCTGATTTCTTCATCTTTCAACACAATCGGATTGGTCTTCATGCTGCTGCCGCGGCAATTAGCGATGACTTTATCTAATTCATTTTCTTGCAAACCGTAATGCGATAGCCGCGCCAAAGCAAGTTCGTCGGTCCATTGCACCAGCAAATCGATTAATGCGTTATACGCGGCTTGAGGATCGATGAAGCGTTTCTGGCAGAGAATTTCGGCGACATGCAGGTATTTTGCCAGTGTCTTGTTGCCGGGTTCGCGTGCCTGCATGCTTTGAATATTGATTCGCGTGGCGGATGCGACTAGGGTGCCGCAGACGACGCCGTGCGGGATCGGATAAAAAGCGCCTAGTGGGGAAGCTAGGCCATGGACTGCGCCGAGGCCAACTTGCGCCAGCGTGATGCCAGAGAGCAACGCGGCATAGGCCATTTTCTCACGATGCTCTTGCAGCTCCCTCTCCTGACGGTAGAGTGGAATCAACCCATCCCGGGCGGCTTGCAGGCCGCTGATCGCCAAAGCATCGGTGAAAGCATTGGATTTGGTCGATACATACGATTCCAGCAGTTGCGTTAACGCATCCATGCCGTTGGCGGCGATTACATTGGGTGGGCAACTGGCGAGTAAATCCGGATCGACAATGGCATATTCAGCGACTAGCTTGTCATGCCGGAATGATTTCTTAAAACCGTTTTCGCCTTGTACGCTCAGCACGGCATTTTTGGTGGCTTCGCTGCCGGTTCCGGCGGTGGTGGGTACGGCAATGAATGGGATGGCTGGGCCTTGGTACGGTAATTCCGGGCCGGCGCCTTCCAGGTAATCCATGACCGAGCGTTGAATTTTTATTAGTCCGGCAACGGCTTTTGCGGCATCCAAGGCACTGCCGCCGCCGATGCCCACCACGGCGTCAAGTGATTGATTGGCATATTTTTTGACCAGGTCATCAATCAGCATGGGGGATGGTTCTTTAGCAACCACGCAATGCTGCCAACTTATTGTGCGTTGTTGGAGTTGATTGATCAGAGTTTCCCAATGGTTGGTATTAGTGAGTGAGCTTGCCCCTGTTACAAGCAAGATGCGCGAACCATAACTTGCAATAATATCCGGCAATTTTTTAATAACACCCGCGCCAAATTCGATACGCGGCAGTCGAGCGATGGAGAAATTGAACATTAGCTGTTTACGACCGGATGCAAGCCTTGATAGGGAACGCCCTGACGTGGTTCTGCCATCCAATCCGCGACGGTATCCCGCCATGATAGGTAATGTGCTGTTTCTTTATGGGCGAGCGCATCCTGTTGAGTTTTATAGGCTTCGTAAAATACAAACTTTGTTGGATCATCCGCGGATTGCAGAATATCAAAGCGCACATTACCTGGTTCAAGAATGGAGTTTTCGTGATTGAGTTGACAAGCTTTCTTGAATGCCTCTACTTTTTCCGGTTTGACTGAAGCATAAACGATGGTTACATGCATGGTTCTTTTCCTTTCATCAATTTCTTTCTGCTTAACTGATTGTAAAGTTTCCTGCTAATAAACCCAGATATGCAGGTCTGGTGATATTCTACTACTAATCCTTCTGGAGTTTTTCAGGTGTCTGCAGACTGCAGAAATTTCAACTGCAAATTTCTGAATGAGCCTGATAGTTTTTGTTTAAGAGCGATTTTAAACCCTTTTTATTAATTTTGAGGTTTTACCCATCTAAGTAATATGGATATAATCACGATATTGCTTTGTCATCCAAATCTTACGCATGCTTAATAAAAAAGACGCTGCACCGCCTTCTCTGCTGAATAAATTAGTATCTCTGACTACCATTCGAGATGTTGAGTTGTTCGAATTCAGCTTATTGAAAACTTTGGCTGAACTTTTAAGTATTAATCAGATTTCAATGTATAAGCTTGATCAGTTCAATACCACGTGCTGGTTGTCGACTTATTCAGCTAATTTGATTCAAAATGATGATAAAAGACAATTCTCAGAATCACAGGAAATTTATACATCAGAAATTATGATTCCTGAGGAAATCAAATCTGCTCAGTTGTGGATAGAGACAACGAAGAAACCATATATTCATTACCAAGAAGACCGGTATCTGGTTGTTTACCCCATACTGTCCCTCAATAAAATTGAGGGGATGTTGACTTTTGAACTCTCTCATTCATTGACTGAAGGAGAAATACTGATCATTTCCAGTTTGCTGAGTATTACGCATAATTTTTGTAGTTTGTTGGATGAAAGTCAAAAAGATAAGCTAACCGGTTTATTGAACCGTCAAACATTTGAGGCGAATATCAAGAAAATAAGTGCACTCACATTAAGCTCAGATATTAATCAGGATCATGATGGTAGTGAATTAAACCGGAGAAGGCTAAAGGTCGAAACAGGAAAATTCTGCCTCGCCATCATTGATATTGATGATTTTAAGTCGATTAATGACCGGTTTGGTCATATCATGGGAGATGAGGTTTTGCTGCTGTTATCCTATGTGATGAAGCAAAATTTCCGCGCAAGGGATTTATTGTTTCGCTTTGGCGGAGAGGAGTTTGTAGTGATTTTCCGTGTTTTCGATAAGGAAGAAGCCTATAAAGCATTGGAGCGTTTTCGTTATAAGATTCAAGAATATCGCTTTCCGCAAATCGATGGCGTGACAATCAGTATGGGTGCGACCTTGATTAACGAATTGAACGACTTGGCTTCCGAAATCATTGGACGTGCAGATCAAGCGCTTTATCATGCAAAACAAAACGGAAAGAACCAACTGCATTTTTATGAGAGTCTTTTGGAGAATGGGTATGTCCTTGAAAAGAAAGAGACCAATGCGATAAACTTTTTTTAGTAGTGCAGAATATTTATACTGCGCAAGAAATTTTTTAGTTATGGCAAATAATATTGCAGCTCACCAGCGATAATAAGGTCCATAAATCCCTCCTCGGAAAAATGGATAGTAGCAAGGATAGCCAAAATAGGGATGAGTACCATAACCCCGGTTGTCATAATAATTGGGATAGGTTGGCTAAAGGTAAATTGCCGTTGCAGATAGTAACGGTATTTGATAACTCTTTTTCCGACAGTCCGTTCAATATCACCAGCAATTACCCCGGCAACGGTAATTTCCTTATCTTTGGCATAGACTTCCGGATCGAGGAACTCAGTGGTTTTGACCATAAAGCGACCTTCGCTTGCTTTGAGCTAGATCCGATTTAGTGGGCGGGCAAGTATTTCGAGAATGCTACATTTCTCTCAAGTTTTTGCATGCAAGTTTTAGCGAAATCAGCAGGGGTTTGACTCTTAAGTTTTGCATGCCTTCGAATACGATTGTGAAACACCTCAATATATTCAAACGCTATTTTCTTGCTTCAGCTCTGGTTTTAAATTTATAGTGATGTAAACATTCATTTTTCAATGTGCCAAAGAAGCTTTCCATTGGCGCATTATCCCAGCAATCACCTTTACGACTCATCGAGGTTTTCATTTTAAAACTTATTTGTAGCACCCTGTAAGCTTTTGAACAATATTGACTACCACGATCGGAATGACCTGGCTTAATGAAACCGGACATTCCAGTTAAGAGAAAATAGCTTAACTGGAGGAAGAAATGATAACGAGAAAGCAATATACAAAGGAATACAAATCATTGTTTTCAATAATTTACCTTGTTAACCCCGCATACAACACCGGTAATTTCTCCGGTAAGTGCTCCACGTGATCCACAACTAAATAATTGCGTTCGCCGAAAATGCGCGACACATATTGGTCGGCGCGGGGATCAAGGCTCATGCAGTAAGTGAGGATGCCGCAACGGCTTGCTTCTTCCACCGCCTTCTTGGTATCGTGACGTAGGTATTGCGGATCGCGCACGTCGACGTCAGCAGGTTCGCCGTCGGTGATGACAAGCAGCAGTTTTTTCGCGGATTTCTGTAGTTTTAGATAATGACTGGCGTGACGCATCGCGGCACCCATGCGGGTCGATAATTGCCCGGTCATGCCTGCAAGGCGTGCTTTAGGGATTTCATTGTAGGGTTGTTCGAAATCCTTGAAGCGGAAATATTCCACATCATGTCGCCCATCTGAACAGAAACCGTGAATCGCAAACGGATCACCAATTTTGTCGATGGCGTTGGCAAGGAGCACGGTGGCCTGGCGGGTCAGATCCAGTACCGTGTGGTCACGGCCGGAGACTTTTTCGTTGGTGGATTCAGATAGATCGAGCAGCACTAGTACCGAGATATCGCGTACTTTGCGTACCGAGCGCATCATGATGCGCGGATCGGGTTGCATGCCCATGCGGATATCGATCATCGAGCGAATGGCGGCGTTGATATCAATTTCATCGCCATCTTCCAGTTTGCGAATACGGCGTGTGCCCTGCGGTTGCATGGCATCGAGCAAAAATTTCATGCGCGCAATTTCACGTTTGTACTGCAACGCGATGTCATCAATGCACTGCATGTCGCCCAGCTTGGCGCGCTTTTCCTGTACAGTAGCCCAATCCGGGCGTTCTAGTTGAATTTGATAATCCCATTCGGAATAGTGGTACGGCGCTGAGACGGGTTCCTTGCCTTCTGTTTGATTGAATGAAACACCGTTATCTTCATAGGGGAAGAATTCGGTGCCCATGACCCATATTTCCTGTGCATCATCGCCGGCTGTTTCCACCTCAACTTCATTGGCAAATTCCATCACATTGACGTATTTACGGACTTGTTTAGGTGCTTGATAACCAGCGGTAAGCGATTTGTTGAAATCAAATTCCTCGAATTCCCAGAAGTAGCGGTTATCGTCGCGATATGGTGCCGTGAGTATATCGGTGCGGGCATTGAATGGAATATTTTTAGTGCGGAAACTATGTGTGAGTTGTACGCCGATATCCCACGAAATTTGGTAACTGTTCAGATTATCTTGCGCGGCTTTAAACAATTTGCGGCCTTCAACGATCCACGGATCTTTATCCTTGTAGTCCAGATCAAGCAATGCACGTGCTAGGCGGTTGAGATAATCACCCATCGAAGCGTTCATGTCCGGGGTGGCGCTGTGCAGTGCTGACCAGGCTTTGCGCAGGCCAGGAAAGTGACGAATTGAGAGTTCTTCTACGCGTGCGTCTTCGATGATGGCAATGATCGCCATTTGCATTGGATTCAAACCTTCTGCGGAAATCGGCACCTTGGTTTCCACCAGATGCGCGGCAGCGTGCGCTGCAGCGGCGCGATAGACTTCGGTGGCGGAAACGTCGCCATGACTGTCATAAGCATCGGGCAGGTGAATGAAATAATTTTCAATAAACGGCTTGTAGCCCTCGCGTGATTCAAAGTCGCCAGAAGTCGGTTTCATGAAAAAATCCCGACCCCAAAGTGCACGTAGATACATATTGATACGGCGCTGCACATCGACAAACAGCGTGCCTTTACGCTCTTTCTGCAGGATTGCGAGCGACTCCTTGGAATCTAATCCGAAGTATTTGACTTGCTCTTCGTAATTGGTGCGATGCGCATGCGCACCCCACATGGCCCAGCGGCGCAAACCCCCTAAAGTCAGTTGACCGAACAGGATATCCAGTTTATTGAGCATTGGACGTATGCCACGCGGCGCTTGTGCAATCAATGTATTCAGGAATTGCAGATAATTTTGGAATAGTTGTGTATCGCCGAGGCGTTTGGCTGCTGTGGGGGAGGTGGCTAAAACCAATTCAATCACAGCGCCCGAGGTGCGTGAGGCAAGCGAAAGAGCAGAAGTGGCTAAATCAGCAATAATATCTTCACCGACTTCTTTAGCTACCAGTGGAATTTCGTCAATCCAGCAATCAACCAAGCTACGTCCACGTCCCAATCTCTGTAGTGCTGAAACGCCTTTTAGGTAGTTATCCAATCCACGTGGAGAAAAAATTTTGACGACTTCAGGCCAGGCATGATGAAGTAATTCAACGGATTCGGGTTCCAGATCTTCCAGTAGTTCTTTGTAGTCATTCAGATTAATACTCATGGGAGCACCTGTCTATCTTCATAAAACAATCGATTGGTTTGTGTGTTTTGAAAGCCGCTTCACTTAATTAAAAAAAGTACTAACCGCTGCGTCCAATGCATCACGCATATCAGGGTCGTCCGTAATTGGACGCACCAATGCGACACGGCAGGCTGCATGGGCGTCGACTTTCTTGGTGATCAGGCTGCCCGCATAAATCAGCATGCGCGTTGAAATACCTTCATCCAAGCCATGTCCTTTCAGGTTGCGAGCGCGCTCAGCGATGGATACCAATTTTTCGGCGATGTCAGAAGATACACCGGATTCGTGCGCAACAATTTCACTTTCTATATCATGATTGGGGTAATTGAAATCCAGCGCGCCGAAACGTTGTTTGGTCGATTGTTTCAAATCTTTCATCAAGCTTTGATAACCAGGGTTATAGGAAATGACCACCTGGAAATCTGCATGCGCTTGAATCAATTCACCTTTCTTTTCTAAAGGTAGCACACGGCGGTTATCGGTCAGTGGATGAATGACGACCGTAGTATCTTGGCGAGCTTCGACCACCTCATCCAGATAGCAGATTGCGCCATAACGCGCGGCAACAGCTAACGGCCCATCTTGCCAGCGTGTGCCATTGGCATCTAATAGAAAACGTCCCACCAAATCAGAGGCGGTCATGTCTTCGTTACAAGCAACGGTAATCAGCGGCTTTTTTAATTTCCAAGCCATGTATTCGACAAATCGGGTTTTACCGCAGCCGGTAGGACCTTTCAGCATCATAGGCATGCGTACCGAATAGGCGGCTTCATATAATTTCACCTCATCAGCTAGAGGATGGTAATAGGGTTCAGTGGTTACACGGTATTGATCAATGATTTTGCTCATGATGAACTCCTGTTATTGCTATCTGAAAAGTACTTTATTGGGGTCAAAAAAAAACCCCGATCCTTTGCAGGTAAGGGGGTTCCAGGGTACGAAACCCGTTGTGTCTTAAACAGTCTTGCCGCGGTATATCACCATGGCGGTACCTTGTGACTGATTAAAGTTGTTGTAACCAATCAAGCGTACATGATTATTCGGATTGGCTTTATGGCAAGCGGCGGCTTCCGCCAGTACGCGGTCTACATCAGTTTCGCCAAACATAGGCAGCTTCCACATATACCAGTAGGAATCCATGATATATTCCGGTTCTGTATGTTCAATGGCAGGATTCCAACCTTTACTGATTAAATACTCCACTTGTTTTTTGATATCTTTGTCAGCCATTGCAGGCAGATAGGAAAATGTTTCAAATTTACGGCTTGCTGGATCACTGACGCGTGATTTGTAATCGATTACTTCGGTCATAATTTATTCCTCATTTTTAGAGAGATGAAGAAGAGCATGGCTAACCATCAACTCTTCTCCTTGAGTGATGTATTCTTACTTGTGAGCTACGTCGAGCTTATCAACCGTATCAAACTCGAACTTGATTTCTTTCCATGTTTCCATGGCGATTTT
>NZ_CADEGP010000044.1 GCF_902826915.1 uncultured Nitrosomonas sp. | reverse complement strand
TCGCATGAATTCCAATATTTATAGGGTCTCCAAGCGTTTTGCAGGACTGACTACTAAAGGAAACGGCGGTCTTTTTCGTGAAAGAAACGAAGTGAAATATTCGTTCATCACCCAAAGGAAGAAGACCTACCCGGTTGGCTTGATGTGCCAACTGATGGGTGTAAGTCGTAGCGCCTACTATGATTATGTCCGGCGCACTGACAATTATTCTGAAAAACAATGTCACGAGGAAATACTTGAAACGGTTCGAGGCATAGCGAACTCCAGCAATCATAGCTACGGCAGCCGCAGAATCGTAAAAGCACTGAATGCGTTGGGTTATCCGGTTGGTCGCTGGAAAGCTCGAAGCCTGATGCGGGAAGTCGGCGTGCAGTTCAAACATTTAATGTTGAAGCCCCGAATCAAGTCTACGTTGGCGACATAACCTACATTTGGACCCAGGAAGGCTAGCTGTATCTGGCTGTCATCATTGATTTGTTTTCCAGAAAGATCGTTGGTTGGAGTATGAATTCAAGAATGAAAGCGAGACTGGTGTGTGATGCATTGAGAATGGCTATCTGGCAGCGTCAATCACAAACCGGACTGACAGTACAGCAGGACTCACGGATCGCAATATGCCAGTAAAGAATACCGGCGGCTTCTGAAAATACATGGCTTTATGGGTAGCATGAGCCGTATTGGTGATTGTTTCGACAATGCTGTGGCTGAAAGCTTTTTCCGCAGCCTCAAACAGGAGCGAATCCACTGGCGGCATTACCAAACCCGCTATGCAGCACAGCAAGATGTGCTGCACTATATTTCCATGTTTTATAACAGCCATCGATTGCATTCAGTCTTGGAATACAAAAATCCGAATCAATATGAACTAGAAACAAAAATGTTGAAAAAAGTCGCTTAACTGGATTGTACGGTTTTACTTGATCAGGTCAATATATCTCGCTCTTCACGGGCAATGGCTAATTCACGCTCTAGCACACAAATACGTAATTGTTCGGCACTCAGCTTACTGACACCGAGGCTGCTTGTGAGCGTGCCTTGCTGATATTGCGAAATCCAAGTTCTGATAGACTTAGGCGCAATATCTAGATTCCTACTAGCCTCAACTATTGTTAATCCTTCTGATTGCATTAAACAAACCGCTTCTTTCTTAAATTCTTCTGTAAACACACGACGGGGAATACGTTTCATAAAAACTCCTATCAAGTTGATAAAATATCATCAACTTGCCCGCCCTCAAAATCAGACCTTACTCATTGATCAGCTTTATCGTAAATTGGCCAAATAACGTTGAAAAAGCACCTGCCTGTTTCCGATGTACTGGCACAAACAAGCCGATATGAAGCCGCAGAATCACTTTATCAGCGCATCAAGCAACCGCCAAACATTGATCGAACAAAAATATTTTTCCTGACTACTGATGAATTTATTGCATTTTAGCACGCAGATAAAGAATTGTTCTGTCGGATCCCGGAGTTTTCCGTTCTTCGATTTCAAAAAGATCTTTTTTGTCTTTAACGAGATCTGAAAGTTTCTTATAGCCATACAGTCTTGAATCAAAATCAGGCTGCAGCTTGGTCAGATAGCTCCCAAACACACTCAGATTGGCCCACCCGGTATCATCAACGGATTGCTCCAGTGCGGTCAAAACAAATTCTTCGGGAAATTGCGGTTTTTGCTCTACTGTTTTAGTGGCAGCTTTGGCTTTGGTAGATCTCTTTCTCGTCTTCACTTCGGTTGGCGATGGGTCCGATTCAATGACTCGGCTGGAACGTAGAATCTCGGTGAATACAAACTTGTTACACGCATTGCGAAAGGCATCCGGTGTTTTCTTTTCGCCAAATCCAAGTACCGTAAGTCCTTCTTCGCGCAACCGCATGGCAAGACCGGTAAAGTCACTGTCGCTGGTGATCAGACAAAATCCATCAAATTTATTAGTATAAAGGAGATCCATCGCATCAATGATCAATGCGCTATCAGTCGCATTCTTTCCGGTGGTATAGGCAAATTGTTGCACCGGCTTGATCGCATATTTTTGCAGCACTTTCTTCCAGGATATGCTCGCTGGGGATGTGAAATCACCATAAATACGCTTGACCGTTGCTTCCCCGAAGCGCGCAATTTCAGCAAGCAATGCCTCGATAACGGCAGCCTGAGCATTATCGGCGTCAATCAACACGGCCAATCGCAAGGTTGGTTCTTCGGTTTCATTTTTCACAATTTGTCGTGGAGAGGCCAAAATTACTCCCATAGTAGAAAAATATAAGTGGGATTAGTGTATACGGGTGACCGTCATACTACCAAGCACAAAATTTATTTGGTTACGGATATAAAACCATAGTGCTAGCTGATTTCCACGTTTGCTGCAGCGCACTTGTGCTGCGCCACATTCATCCTGCCGTTTATTCAACACTGGGTTAAGTGCGATAGAATGATCCTTTCCCAACAACGTAATACTCAGTGAGTTAACAATAAAAAATGCGCATGGCAATCATCGGCGCCGGTTGTTCCGGCCTCACCGCAATCAAGCATCTGGTGGAAGCAGGCTTGCAAGATATCGTCTGTTATGAGAAAAGCGATCAGATCGGTGGTAACTGGGTGTATACATCGACACCCAGCGATAGCAGCGTCTGCAGGGTGACGCATACGATTTCCAGCAAATCCATGTCGCAATTCAGTGACTTTCCGATGCCGGATGACTATCCGGATTACCCCAGTCATCAGCAAATACTGGCCTATTTCCAAGCGTATGCCCGGTATTTTCAGCTGGAAAAATATATCCAGTTCAATGTTGCTGTTCAGCATGTTGAGAAAATAAAAAATGAACGGTGGCGATTGTCTCTGAGCGATGGCGCGCAATCAGAATGTGATTATTTGGTGATTGCCAATGGCCATCTTGCAATTCCACGCCACCCTGACTGGAAAGAGGATTTTTCCGGAAAATATTTGCATGTACATGGCTACAAAACCAATCAGGGCTTAGAAAACCAGCAGGTGCTCGTGATTGGCGCCGGAAACTCGGGCTGTGATTGCGCGGTTGAAGCGAGCCGTGATGCCGCTTGCGTCGACATGAGCTTACGCTCTGCGCAATATATTATTCCCAAGCTCATTATGGGCAAACCCACCGACACTTTTGCGGCTTCATTACAGTGGTTCCCGCAGAGCATACAAAACTGGCTGCAAAAAATTTCCCTGCGGATCCAGATCGGGCGTTATCGTGATTATGGATTACCCGAACCTGATTTTTCCCCCACACAAGCGCACCCCACCATCAATTCGGAAATCTTCAATAAAATTCGGCATGGCAAAATACGCCTTCGTCCAGGCATTCAGGGTATCTCGGGGCAAACCGTGCATTTTAGCGATGGCTCATCGCAGGCGTATGACGTCATCATTGCCGCAACCGGTTACAAAATCAGTTTTCCTTTTTTTGATGCGAATTTTATTAACTGGGAAGATGCCGCGCATATTCCACTTTACTTACGCATTTTTCATCCCGATCATCCCAGCTTGTTTTTCATCGGATTAATCCAGCCTCAGGGCTGCATTTGGACACTCGCGGAAGCACAATCCCAGCTAGTCGGACAATGGTTGAGCAAAAAGACTCAACTGCCCTACGATTGGCGCGAACAAGCTTTGCGTGAAGGCGAATATTGGGCACATCAATTTATTGCCCGCCCCCGTCATGCACTGGAAGTTCACTACTATCCCTATTTAAAATCTCTCCGCCAGATAATCAAAAACACAAACCAATCATCTTTTAAGCGGTCATAAATGAATCAGGTGATTGCACGTTACGTCCCTTACAATATCGTATATTGTGCAGTAATATCCGATTCAAATAATGTGAAAAAGAACGATGAAATCCCAAAAAAAACAAACCAGTGATCGTGTCGGCTGGCGCTTCGATAATAGTTATGCGCGCCTGCCCGATTATTTTTACGCCCAACTGACTCCTGTTCCGGTAAACACTCCACAGACCGTAATAGTGAATCATGCACTTGCAGAATCGTTGGGATTGGATCTCGGCGTGTTGTCTGCCGAAGAAGCTGCCTTACTGTTTTCCGGAAATGTATTGCCGCAAGGGGTACAGCCGATCGCGCAAGCCTATGCCGGTCATCAGTTTGGTCATTTCACGATGCTGGGCGATGGACGGGCGATTTTATTGGGAGAGCATCTCACGCCGAACGGTGAACGATTCGACATTCAGCTCAAGGGCTCCGGCCAGACTCCGTTTTCCCGGCGCGGTGATGGCCGTGCGGCTTTAGCGCCGATGCTGCGCGAATACATCATTAGTGAAGCGATGCATGGATTGGGCATTCCCTCGACGCGCAGCCTTGCCGTGGTCACCACTGGAGAGCAAGTAATGCGGGAAACCCGGCTCCCCGGTGCAATTCTTACTCGAATAGCAGCCAGTCACATTCGCGTCGGAACGTTTGAATATGCCGCCGGACAAGGTGGCGCTGATGCGATTAAAATCCTGGCGGATTATGCGATTCAACGTCATTATCCCGATCTGAATGATGCCGAAAACCCTTATCTATCGTTGCTAAACCAGGTGATTGACCGTCAAACTGCGTTGATCGCAAAATGGCTGCTGTCGGGTTTCATTCACGGCGTCATGAATACGGACAACATGAGCATCAGCGGGGAAACGATTGACTACGGCCCGTGTGCATTCATGGATGCATATAATCCCAACACGGTATTCAGTTCGATCGACCAGAACGGCCGCTATCGCTATAGCAATCAGCCGCAGATGGCGCAATGGAATCTTGCGCGTTTAGCTGAAACCTTACTGCCATTGATTAATTCGGCACAAGAAAAAGCCATAACATTGGCGGAAGAAGCCATTCATGCTTTTCCAGAGAAATATCAGGCCGAGTGGATAACAGGAATGCGCAAGAAATTAGGATTATTCACGGAAGAAACCGAGGATTCTCAATTAATCACCGACCTTCTTACCTGGATGTATCAACATCAAGCTGATTACACCAATACCTTCCGCGCGCTGTCCGTAGAAACCTTCCCTGCTGATAACACGTTTCAAGATACCGAGTTCGAAACGTGGCATACCCGCTGGCAGGAACGACTGGCGCGCCAATCCGAGACTAAAGAACGATCAGTGCACTTGATGCAAGCCAATAACCCTGCAATCATTCCGCGCAATCATCGCGTCGAGGAAGCGCTATCCGCTGCCTCCGAACAGGGTGATTACACATTGATGCAGCAATTACTTGCGGCACTTGAGAATCCATATACCGATGCACCGGAGCACTATGACTATCGCACGCCACCAGCACCGTCGGAACGCGTGTATCAAACGTTTTGCGGAACGTGAGGTTGCCAAGAGAAAATATTAAAAGGAAAACAGCAATGGCAATCACCCTTAATCACACTATCGTGCCCTGCTTCGATAAAGTCGAGTCGGCGAAATTTTATAGCCGCGTGTTTGGTTTTGAATATGTCGGCATGTTTTCTCATTTCATCGTGGTGCGCGTCAACGATACCTTAAGCCTGGATTTCGATAACAAGGAACAGTTTTTATCGATTCACTATGCGTTCAAAGTATCCGAACAGGAATTTGACGAAATATTTGCGCGACTGCAGCTTGAGCAAATTCCCTATGGCAGTGGCCCAGGTAATGCGGATAATATGACGATCAATCACAACTATGGCGGCCGCGGTGTTTATTTTCGCGACCCTAACGGGCATCTGCTGGAGATGCTGACAGTGGATTACGTCATCCCGCCACAATGACTTTCCTCTGAATATTGAATGAAAATGTGATCAACGCGAGTAAAAATTACATCTTACCTACTTCTCCTAATCCTATCCTTTGCTGAAATCGAATCTCTAGCGAATTCAGATTGCAAGTTACGACCTGTTTAAGGGACATTAACCGCAGGTTCTCGGGCTCAACTGTCCTTTAAAGATTCAGAGCCTTCTTCCTGTTTCTTCCATTTGTCGTAACACTCGAGACCGCAGTAGTACACGATGTAATCAGTCGATTTGACGCTCGTAGCCTCGGATAACGGTATCTCTTTAAAACATACGTCGCAGGACACCACTTCTGGCACTACAATTTTATCCTGTTCGATCACTTCAGAATCTCCTGTCGTTGAGGAACGATTTTGCTTCATTAACCCTATCGCGCTGCACCACAAAATCACCCTGCATTTATTGCGGTGGCGGAGGTGGCGGATTTCCCGCTGGTGGCGGTGGCGGCGTAAAATTCTCTGATGGATTTGTAACCCTTGGCCCCGTATTGCTGCTCACAGGTTGATTACCCGTAATTCTGCCCGAAACCGGGACGCGATGGCCTTTTGCATACATGCATTGAATATAGCTCATGTCGTATTGCCGTTGACTCATATACCCGGAAGTATCAGCCGTGCCAGAACCAACAACACCGCCCGCCAAAAGCCCCGTGCCTGCACCAATGGCTGCACCCTGCCCGCCCCCTATAGCAGCGCCTGCAGCGGCACCAAGCCCAGCTCCAATCGCCGCGCTTTCTATACCACTGGCTTGAGAAGCCTGTCGCGGCGTTTTACCGCCAATTTGCTGATGGGCATAACCCCTGCATTCAAAATCATCATAACGAAACTGCTCAAAGCTTTTCCCTGTACCTGGCAACGCCATAACGCTAGGGCCAGTTGGCATATTGACACAGGCAGTTACTAAGCCCATAACCAGCAGTGTGGACAATCTTCTCAAAGTAAGCATACTTAGCCTCTCATGTTATTGTCCTGGCGGCTGCGGCGCAACTTGCAACCAGCCACCAGGGCATTTCCTGACATAAGGATAGTAACCATCAGGATCCTGACAATAGTACCAGTAATTGGTTTGTGGTTGTACCGGCTGAATTGATTGCGATGGTTGCTCAATATAAACAGGCGGCGTAGCCGGAACAATCACCTGTGGCGGATAAGCGTATACGGGTGGAAAGTAATAAGAAGGGTAGCCATAGCCGTATCCGCCAAATCCATGACGGCCAAAACCATAGCCTCCATACCCGTAACCACCATAAAACCCTGGACCGTAGTAACCTAAACCGATACTTAAATGATTATGACTATGTCGAAACCCATGTGCCCACGCAGAGTTGCTTACAGCGATTGCCAGTAGCACGACTGTCAGATGGATCCGTTTAACGCCCCGCATAAAAAGCCCCATTGAATATTTATAGTGTCAGACTAAAAATTGGACTGACACATTACCTGAGAATTCCATTGATTAGGTTCCTTGACAAGCTTAGCGCGAACAGTAACTTATTCATTACGCTTGCCGCAAGCTTGTCGAACCAGGAAATAATCAATTGTTGAGCTTTCTATACAACGTTAAGTCAACAATTTCAGACGAAATTGTTGACAATGCGTTTTTGCGGTCTCTTGACAGATACCCCTATTGACAGAGTTCTAGCTGTCTCATCAGCTAACGCTCTGCTACGCTGGAATCTAACAACGTTATGTGGCTTGTTGTAAGCGTCGCATATTGACACCTACCAAGATCAGCAAACCGGCAATCAGCATGGCCACATTCTGTGGTTCCGGCACGGGACTTACTTCAAACGAAATATTATAAATTTGGCTATCGGCAGTTAAATTACTATGGAATGGATATCCTGCCGCAGTGGTTAAACCATTCAAAGCTGCCAGCTCAGCAAAATTGAAAGAAACAACCGAGTTCTGTGGATTGTTTAGTGAACCGTCGACACCGGATAGAAATGCAGCCGTAGCAGGATCAAATACTTCAGAACCGGCGTCCCAGATTTGCCTCGCTGTCTGATTTATTTGCGTGAGTTGCAAATTGCCAGCATTATCGAATAACTGGAAAGCGGTTGGTGAATCATTGCCAATGAAAAAATCATTGCTGGGAATTGCCATTGCCGCGAAAGTGAAGTAGGGGTTAAGTATCGGATCAACCAGGAAATTTGCACTCAAGCTTTCTCCGGGCTGCAGCACACCGCCGATGGTGCCGAGCGTTGCGGTTGCGTCAGCTGCCGCGAAAGCTGATTGCCATGCGCTACCGTCTCCGACTTCCGCCAGTGGAGTCAATGCTGAATTCGCTGGTTGGCCGATATTGAAGGAATCAAAAATACCCTGATGAAAACCTAAATTTAGTGGTGTAAAACTTACACTATTGGTAGGTGCAAGGTTTTGGACATTGACCGTAACTTGAACTGCAGCAGCTTGTACAACAACAGGCATACTTAACACCATCAATACAACGGCAATCAGCAACGAGCGCATTGTCCGCGGCAAAAATGCTGAGGAATCATACACAGAGTTAGACATAGAACCTCCTAAATTATGTCATGTGGCAGACTATAAGCTAGTGACAGCTATAGTGCTACCGGGAAAAGTCACACCGGACTCAATCTTTCCGGTAGAAATTATCAGAAAAACAAAGATCTACTAAAAAATCTATGCGAAACTTTGATTGCTCCTTGTAAGAATTTGAATTTAAATTCCTAGTGGAGCGATCCTATTCTGAATGCAGGGATATTTAAAAGTCAATGCGACATATTGTCGCACCACCTAGAATTTCTTAGGTTTGATGCGTTTTATACTAATCAGATGCAGTGGGTTAACATCGATACGGATCAGAGTTCACGCCTTGGTGCCGTCAGTGTTGATACAATAGATCATCGTTAGGCGATGATTATGGATACTAATTTCTTGTTTTGGAATATAAGATGCAGAAAAACAAATGGGTGCTGAGGGTAATCTCTATATCAGCAGCGTTATCACTATTATCTGGCTGCTGGACAATGGCCGTTGTTGGGGCTGGCGCTTACGGAGGATATAAAATGAAAGAAAAGGGCTATACCTTGCAGAGTCCTATTACTAAAGAGAGAAAATCGAGAAAATAAGGCTTATTGCTTGATTTTATTCTGAATATTTTCTGCCTTATCTTTTCTGAAGCTTTCGTAGATCATCAATACCGCGCCGACACAGATCGCCGAATCGGCAACATTGAAAGCAGGCCAGTGATAAGCACCAATGTAAAAATCCAGGAAATCGACCACATGACCCAGTGTGATGCGATCATACAAATTGCCTAGTGCACCACCGAGAATCAAACTCAATGACAAGCAGAATAATTTTTCATGCTTGTATCGATTGAGCAAATAGATAATCAAAAGCGCCGCACTGCCTGCAACACCACTCAGAAACCAACGTTGCCAGCCCGATTGGTCACTCAGGAAACTGAATGCAGCACCGGGATTATAGGTGAGTACCAGATTAAAAAAACCAGTCAGCGGAATGACTTGACCGAATTCCAAGGTGGACTCTACCCAGTATTTACTTACGAGATCCAGCACTAAAATAATTAAAGTGATGGCAAAACTGATGTGAAGCTTCATGAGAGGTATCCGCTAAATGATCATTAAGTTCTAAGCATAGTTACGTGCTTCACCGCTGCCATAAAGATTGGAAACACAACGTTCACATAAAGTTGGGTGATCCGCGTGATGTCCGACATCCTGGCGATAATGCCAGCAACGCTCGCATTTTGTGTGTGCGCTGGACGTCACAACGATACTCTCCTGTTGAGCATCATTGGCTTGAATCAAGTCGACTGCAGAGACAATCAACACAAAGCGCAAATCGTGACCCAACGAGCTGAGTAAGGTAAAGTCTTCTGCGCGGGCGCGAATTTCAACTGCCGCCGCTAATGAAGAGCCTATTTCTCCCTGAGTACGAGCATCTTCCAGTTTTTTCAACACTTGTGAGCGTAATGTACGTATTTTCGCCCAACGTTGGTGTAATAGCTCGGCATCCGGTTGCGCCGGAAAAATATGCCAATTATGCAATAGCACACTATCTTGGCTATCGCCGGTCAGATGCTCCCAGACTTCTTCCGAAGTAAAACTCAGAATTGGTGCAAACAGCCGCACCAAGCAATGTGCAATATGATGCAGCGCAGTTTGAGCAGAACGGCGAGGCAGGCCTGTTGCTGCTGCCGTGTACAGACGATCCTTGAGAATATCCAGATAGAAGCCACCCAAATCTTCAGAACAAAAATTATGTAGTTTATGCACCGCTTGATGAAATTCATAGCGGTCATAACAGTGTGTCAGATCGTCTTGAAATGCTTCTGTCAGCACCAGCATATAACGATCAATTTCCAAACAATTCGCAACCTCAATTGAATCAGTTTGCGGATCAAAATCCATCAGATTAGCCAATAAAAAGCGCAGCGTATTACGAATACGGCGGTAACTTTCAATCACCCGCTTTAGAATTTCTTCGGAAATGGAAAGCTCGCCGGAATAATCGGTAGACGCAACCCACAAGCGCAAAATATCGGCACCGGAAGTATTTATCACTTTTTGCGGCGCAATGACATTACCTTTGGATTTGCTCATTTTGTGACCACTTCCATCCACCACAAAACCGTGCGTGAGCAGCGCTTTGTATGGCGCACGGCCGTCAATGGCGCAGCCAGTCAACAGCGCGGATTGGAACCAGCCACGATGCTGATCGGAACCTTCCAAGTATAAATCAACCGGGAATGTAAGCTGCGCATCCGCTTTAACAACCGTATCATGCGTGGTACCGGAATCGAACCAGACATCCAGGGTATCGGTTAGTTTTTTATAATCCTTGGCTTCCTCACCGAGCAATTCGGAATCTTCCAACGCAAACCAGGCCTCGATTCCCTGTTGTTCTACTTTTTGCGCTACTTGTTCGAGCAATTCAAGTGAGCGTGGATGTAGCGCATGGGTGTCTTTATGCACAAAAAATGTCATCGGAACACCCCAATTGCGTTGGCGTGATACGCACCAATCCGGACGGTTCTTGATCATTGCTTCCAGACGTGCCCTGCCCCATGTCGGATAAAATGCCGTGGTGTCGACTGCCTGCATAGCCAGTTCACGCAATGTTTTATCCTGCGTAGATGCAGCATCTGCCTTATGCAAATTCATGCCGATAAACCATTGCGGCGTGGCGCGAAAAATAATGGGAGTTTTATGACGCCAGCAATGAGGGTAACTATGATCAATCTTTTTTAAACAAAAAAGATGTTCATTGGTTTTGAGCGTATCGATGACAACGTCGTTGGCCTTCCATACCGAGAGCCCACCAACCAAAGGAATATGAGCAATAAATTTGCCATCGCCATTCACTGGGCTCTCACTCGGTAAGTTGTAATTTTGCCCGACAAAATAATCGTCCAGCCCATGTGCGGGCGCCGTGTGTACAAGCCCGGTACCCGCCTCCAATGTGACATGCTTGCCGCAAATGATTTTTACTGCACGCGGTTCAAACGGGTGTTGCAGTGGCAAATGTTCCAACGCCTGACCTTTGCATGTGGCCAGTGTTTCACCGGTCAAATTATAACGCTCAAGACAAGCTTGTTTCAGTTCACTAGCGAGTATCAATAAGCCTCGCGTAGTTTGTACGAGTGCATAGTCGAATTCGGGGTGAACACAGACGGCTTGATTAGCAGGCAATGTCCACGGCGTAGTGGTCCAGATGGTGGCATAGGTTTGGATATTTTCTGGAACAGAGACGCCAAAAATATCGCCGAGCAATTGATGCGCGGACGGAATTGCAAAACCCACATCAATCGCAGGTGAGCTTTTATCTTCATACTCCACCTCCGCTTCAGCCAATGCGGAACCGCAATCTATACACCAGTTTACAGGTTTCTGACCTTGATACAGGTAACCACTCTGATAAATTTTCCCCAGTGCGCGAATAATACCGGCCTCAGTTTTGAAATTCATTGTCAAGTAAGGATGCTCCCAATCACCCAACACACCCAAGCGAATGAAATCGACTTTCTGGCGTTCAACCTGCTCTTTGGCAAAAGCACGACAGAGTTCGCGCACTTTATCGGCGGGTAAATGCTTGCCATGCTTTTTCTCGATCTGATGCTCAATCGGCAAACCATGACAATCCCAGCCAGGAATATAGGGCGCATCAAAGCCGGACAGTGTTTTGCTCTTGACGATGACGTCCTTGAGGATTTTATTGACCGCATGACCGATATGAATATCGCCATTGGCATACGGCGGGCCATCGTGCAGTATGAATTTCGGGCGGCCTTTGCTGACAGAACGAATCTTTTGGTATAGATTTTTTTCTTGCCAGGCTTTCAACATGTCAGGCTCACGGCTGGCAAGATTGCCACGCATCGGAAAAGGCGTATCGAGCAAATTGAGGGTTTTCTTATAATCAATCATGAAAGTTACAATAAATAAGTTAAGGGGCGCTGCGCGAGCGATTATATTGAATTGGCGTGATCATAAAAAATTCTTTGGCTTGTGCGACATCTTTTTCGATCTGCCGGATAAGCATAGCGATATCTGCATATTTTTCTTCGTCACGCAGTTTGTGCAGAAAATCAACACGCAAGTGCTGTCCATAAATTTCATCAGCAAAGTCGAACAAATGAACCTCTAATACAGGTTTACCGTTCTCATGAATTGTTGGACGCACACCCAAGCTGGCTACACCCGGTAGTGGAATTTCCGATGATGACGAATTGGCGCCATAGACTGATACCACGAAAATACCGGAAAGCGGCAGCAGGTTATGCTTCAACTGAATATTCGCTGTCGGGAACCCTATTTGCCTGCCTAATTTGTCACCATTGATGACTCGACCATTGATACTGTAAGGTCTACCCAACAGTTTTGTGGCCGCATCCAAATCACCAGTAATCAACGCCTGCCGGATAGCAGTGCTGGAAACACGTTGATTGCCAATGGCAATACTCGGCATGACTTCCAGCGTATAATTATTCTCCGCGGAGAGCGCTTGTAACATTGCAATATCCCCAGCACGGCGTGCGCCAAAACGAAAATCATCGCCTACCAATAACCAACGAACACGCAAATCTTGATTCAAAATCTGTGTAATGAATCGTTCCGGATTGATCCTGGCAAAGTCATCATTAAAACGACAGATATGAATGCTATCGATTTCGGCCTGAATTAAGCGACTCAATTTCTCCCGCAAACTGGTCAATCTCGCTGGGGCTTGATCCGGCGCGAAAAATTCGCGCGGGTGTGGCTCAAAGGTCATTACACAGGCGGGAAGCCCAAGTTGATTGGCAACATCTTTTAATCGAGTCAGTATCGCCTGATGGCCTAAATGAACACCATCAAAATTACCTATGGTAAGTGCAACCGGCGTCTTAGCGTGTGCCGATACCTTGCGCCAAGTGTGCATGATTAAGCAGGGACCAAAAAATTAGTGATTCTAACGTGTTTAAGGCAACTAGGTCTAGTTAACGTTGGGTCAATTTATGTCTTGATTCGGTACAGCTAATGGAGCATTTGACAGAGAGCAATCAACTTTCATTCCGTTGTGAGTTTTCTCACAAATAATCCAATCACATACGCTTATTATAAATAATGTAACTCGAATTATTCTCCCAAAGATGTATATTTATGTGCAATAACATCGAGTTATGCAGTAGTCACAGTTTTGTCATAGATTGTGGCTATACTCACTGAGTGGTACGGTCAAAGGGAAATAAGCACCTGCTGATTTTGGCGTAGCACTCAACCAATAAAATGCTTGTAGCATGGAACTATTCATTTAAATTTCTCAACATTATGTGAGGTGATAAAATGGCAATCGTTAACGGTACAAACTTTAATGACAACAACACAGTTCAATTTAATGGTGTTTTTTTTCAATTATTCCCACAATTAGATGGGACCAATGGCAATGATACGATCTCCGGCTTCAATGGAACCGATATTCTCCGTGGTTTCAATGGAAATGATGTATTAGACGGTGGCGCTGGTGCTGATGACATGGACGGCGGTGATCACAACGATGTTTATTTTGTTGATAACCTTAGCGATGTAGCTGCAGAAGCCTTCAATGATGCATTGGGAGGCATCGATTTGGTAAATTCCTCCGTCACACACACTTTGGGTTTTGGTATCGAGAATCTCAATCTCACAGGCGCCGCCATTATTAACGGCACCGGTAACGAGAACGGCAACAAAATCAATGGCAACACAGCCGCTAATATAATCAGTGGATTAAGCGGTAATGATCGTCTTTTCGGCCTTGGTGGCAACGATACTTTGAATGGCGGATCAGGCAACGACAATTTGGCCGGCGGAGAAGGCAATGATATTCTGCAAGGCGGATCAGGTAACGATGTCTTGCGTGGTGACAATGGTGATGATATTTTGGCTGGGGGGCTGGGTAACGATACGCTTTTTGCGGGTCTCGGCGCTACCGATCACTATTTGTTCAATACCGCATTGAATAGCGCAACCAACGTGGATACCATCATGGGATTTTTTGCACCTGTCGACACCATTCGATTGGACAACGATATATTTACCAGCTTGGGAGCACCCGGCGGCATTGCTGCGGGTAATCTCAAAATCGGCCCGGGTGCAGTCGCAACCGACGCTAACGATTTCTTAATTTACGATACCACCACTGGTGCACTATCCTATGATGCCAACGGCAATGGCGCCGGAGCAGCGATTCAGTTTGCTACTATCGCCGGCGTAGCCCCATTATCAGCAGTTGATTTCTTGGTTGTCCAATAAGTAATCAAGAGACCCATTATTAGCAATGGATTCTTCACTAGCCAAACTCTATTTTGTAATAGAGTTTGGCTTATATCATCAATATAAGCACCTATTCAGCTTCGATTCTCTCCAAATGAACTTCTGGCCGACCAGTTGTTCTCTACTTTAGTTGTTAATCTAATCTCTACCGCATTTTTTAGTTTCACTGTATATTTCGTTGCTATTTCACAAACTATCCCCAAATTAGAAACCTGTGGCAATTATCCCGATTGAATATGATCTGAAAAGCATGAAGCGTTATAATACCCGCCAAAGAATTAACTAATTTGTTAAAAATACGTTATGTCACAACCCCTATTCCAAAGAACACCGCTGCTGGATGGCACTGATATCAGTCTAAAACGTGAGGAAATACGGAGCTATTTCCACACCACGCTGGATCGCTATGAACAACTGTTTGAAACGCTACGTAATGACGAAGCGTACTATGAAAAGCCCATTGCATTGCGGCACCCATTGATTTTCTATCTGGGTCATACTGCAACCTTTTTTGTGAATAAGCTCATTCTTGCCGGACTGATCACCGAGCGCATTGATCCCCGCCTGGAATCGATTTTTGCCGTTGGTGTCGATGAAATGAGCTGGGACGATCTGGATAGCACACATTACAACTGGCCCAGCGTCAAAGAGGTGCAATCCTATCGAAAATCCATGCGCAGCTTGGTCGATGAACTGATTAGCACCATGCCGCTGACTTTGCCAATTTCCTGGGAAAGTAACTGGTGGCCGATACTGATGGGCATTGAACACGAACGCATCCACCTGGAAACTTCCTCGGTATTGATCCGTCAGCACACGTTGCATTTTGTGCAACCACACCCGAATTGGCAACCCTGTCGTAAATCCGGAACCGCGCCGCAAAATGAATTGATTCGCGTTGAAGCCGGCACCGTCACAATCGAAAAAAACAAAACAGACCATCAACATTACGGCTGGGATAATGAATATGGTTCACATACAACCGATATCCCAGCCTTTCAAGCAAGCAAGTTTCTGGTTAGCAATCAGGAATTCCTACCTTTCGTTGAAGCCAATGGCTATCGGACAGAAAGTTATTGGCAGGAAGAAGGCCGTTCCTGGCAAGAATTCACGCAAGCAGAACGCCCAACATTCTGGATCAAAAAAGACGATACATGGTACTTGCGCCTGATGACGGAGGAAATTCCGATGCCGTGGGATTGGCCGGTTGAAGTCAATTATCACGAAGCGAAAGCGTTCTGTAACTGGAAAGCTGCTATGACAAAACAACCCGTGCGATTGCCAACCGAAGATGAATGGTATCGGCTCTATGATGCCGCACAATTACCCGAAGTACCGATGGATACGAAAGCTTGCGGCAATCTGCATCTGGATTATTACGCATCAAGTTGTCCGGTTACTGAATTTGCCTACGGCGATTTTTTCGATATCGTCGGAAACGTCTGGCAATGGACAGAAACACCCACCTATCCATTTTCTGGCTTTGACGTGCACCCGCTTTATGACGACTTCACCACACCGACATTTGATGGCCAGCATAATTTGATCAAAGGAGGTTCATGGATTGCTTGTGGCAACGAATCGTTGCGCAGCGCGCGTTATGCCTTCCGTCGTCATTTTTTCCAGCATGCGGGCTTCCGCTATGTGGTTTCGGATGCACCAGCGACACTGCCAGCTTCCAATTATGAAACCGACAAACTACTCTCGGAGTATGCAGAATTTCATTATGGTGACGTCTATTTCGATGTGCCTAATTTCTCCAAAGCACTGGCAGAAATTGCGCTCGAAGCAATGGGAGATAAACCCAAGCACACCGCGCTAGACCTGGGCTGTGCATCTGGCCGATCCACTTTTGAATTGGCACGCGGTTTTGATCATGTCACCGGCATCGACTTTTCCGCACGCTTCATTGGTCAGGGCGTGCAACTGGTGCAACAAGGCACCCTACGCTACACCTTGACTGAGGAAGGCGATTTGGTTTCTTACAAAGAACGCACGCTGTCCGATCTGGGACTAGATCAAGTCAAAGATCGTGTCGAATTTTATCAGGGCGATGCGTGTAATTTAAAATCGATTTTTACCGGCTACGACTTAATTCTTGCTGCTAACTTGATCGACCGGCTATATGATCCGGACAAGCTGCTCAGCAACATTCATACGCGCATCAACGCGGGCGGTTTGCTGATGATCGCATCACCTTACACCTGGCTGACTGAACATACCAAGAAAGAATCCTGGGTTGGCGGCTTCAAGCGCGATGGCGAGAATTTCACCACATTGGATGGCTTGAAAGAAATTCTGGGCAAAAACTTCCGCCTGACACAAGGTCCACAGTCCGTGCCTTTTGTCATCCGTGAAACCAAGCGCAAATTCCAACATACGTTGTCTGAAGTCACGATCTGGGAGAAAACTTCTTGAGCAGTGGTTTTGATTTTGACCACCAGATCAACCGCACAGCAACTCACAGTGTCAAGTATGACGGCCGGCAAGCTATATTCGGCAGCAGCGAGGTCATCCCGGCGTGGGTAGCCGACATGGATTTCGCCGCGCCACCTGCAGTCACCCGGGCATTGATAGCGCGCGCCAAGCACCCAATATACGGCTATACGCTTTTCCCCGATAGCATATATGATGCTCTGATCCATTGGATGAAACGACGGCATGGCTGGAACATTCAGCGCGACTGGATTATCCTCTGCCCCGGCGTGGTGCCGTCGATCAACGCCGCCGTGATGGCATTCACACAACCCGGTGAGTCAGTCATTATCCAACCACCGGTATATTTTCCTTTCTTTTCAGCTGTCACACAAACCGGTCGAATGCT
Organism: uncultured Nitrosomonas sp.; assembly: GCF_902826915.1. GTDB lineage: Bacteria > Pseudomonadota > Gammaproteobacteria > Burkholderiales > Nitrosomonadaceae > Nitrosomonas. The sequence continues at coordinate 8,852 of NZ_CADEGP010000044.1, read as the reverse complement.
GATTCAAAATCCACTATTGCTGCAGAATGGCCGCTACACGCTTGATTTCGATCATCTGGAGCAATGCGCCAAGCAAGCGAAATTGCTGCTGCTGTGCTCGCCGCATAATCCAGTTGGTCGTGTTTGGCAACCCAATGAGCTGGAACGGCTGCTACAAATTGCTGAGAAACGAAACTTAATTATTTTTTCGGACGAAATCCATGCCGATTTGATTTACCCCGGCAATCAACACCCTCCCCTCGCCGTAATTGCAAAAAATAACGCTAAAATCATTACGGCAGTAGCTCCCAGCAAAACCTTCAACATTCCCGGATTAAATCTGTCGGCACTGATTATTCCAGATGATTCCGTGCGCAGCACCATGACAAAAATTTTCGACAATTTTCACGTCAGTGCATCCAATCCCTTCAGCATCGCTGCGTTTGAAGCTGCCTATCAAGAAGGTGAAACATGGCTGGAAGCACTATTGATTTATTTGCACGACACGCGCGATTGCGTTGAAGCATTCTTGGCCGAGCATTTATCCGAAATCAAAGCAATCAAAGCCGAAGGCACTTATCTGCTGTGGCTGGACTGCCGGGCAATGAACATGACCGACGCACAGCTGAAACATTTCTTCGTCCATGAAGCAGGCGTTGGCATGAATCCCGGTACGCAATTCGGCAAGGAAGGCAGCGGGTTTATGCGGTTGAATATTGGTGCACCGAGAAAGTCTATTTTATCAATTATGCACAGAATTAAACAAGCTTGGCACAATAAAAATAATTAATCGGTATGCTGTATTGCAGCTAAAATTCGGTCTTGAGCGTATACATTATAAAATCAGACTCTATTCGTTCGCTTTGATCCGCAACAACTCGGCAATTTTAATAGGCAAAGGCAGCAGAAGCAGAAGTAATCCAGTACTTAACTGAATCATTTAATTCATTAAACTTAGGAAAATAATTATGTCCAATGACACACTGGCACTTGCACAAACACTGATTGCTCGCCGATCACTCACGCCTGCCGATGAGGGGTGTCAACAAATCTTAATTGATCATCTGGAGAAACTCGGCTTCCATATTGAAAAAATGCGCTTCGGAAATGTCGATAATCTTTGGGCTCGACGTGGCAACACGACGCCAGTGCTTTGCTTTGCTGGACATACCGATGTTGTTCCAGCCGGACCAATGGAACAATGGGACAGTGATCCATTCACGCCAACTATCCGCGATGGTCGCTTATATGGGCGTGGAGCTGCCGACATGAAATCCTCGTTGGCAGCTTTTATCACTGCCATTGAAGCATTTCTAGCACAGCATGCCCACCATCAAGGGTCTATCGCATTGCTGATCACTTCAGATGAAGAAGGCGTTGCGATCGATGGCACTGCCAAAGTGGTCGAAGCGCTTAAAGCACGCGGCGAATTACTCGACTACTGCATTGTGGGCGAACCAACATGCAGTGAAAAATTTGGCGATACCATCAAGAATGGCCGACGCGGCTCTTTATCTGGCAACCTCACCATCAAAGGTATACAAGGCCATATCGCCTATCCGCATCTAGCCAAAAACCCAATTCATCTGGCTGCTCCGGTGATTGCGGAACTGGCAAATACAGAATGGGATCAGGGCGATGAATTTTTTCAACCGACAACCTGGCATATTTCCAATATCAATGCTGGAACAGGCGCTACCAATGTTATTCCCGGTACGCTGAATTTATTATTTAATTTTCGCTTTTCCACCGCTAACACCGTTGAATCGCTCACAACCAAAGTGCATCAAACTCTCGATCAATATGGACTGGATTATGAGTTGCAATGGGAACTATCAGGGAAACCGTATCTCACGCCTAAGGCCGAACTAGCCAACGCTATAAGCGCTGCCATTACTAAAGTAACTGCTATCGAACCACAATTATCCACATCAGGAGGCACTTCAGATGGTCGGTTTATCGCAGATATTTGCTCCCAGGTGATCGAATTCGGCCCACATAATGCGACTATTCACAAACTGAATGAATATGTCGAGGTCGATGACCTTGAACAATTGTCGAGCGTCTATCTGTTTACCATGGAAAATTTACTGTCTCCAGGAAATGGAGCAGCTCAGGAAAATTCAGACAGCTTCTGGAATAAACTAAAAAAATATTTTTCTTTTGAATGAAATCGAACCAAAAATCCTGTGGCAAAACCACAGGGTTTTTTGAAAAGCTCAAGCAGACGCAGCTCTAAATAAAAACAACACCATCAGCGATAAATTGCGTTTAACTCTTAAATGCTTGTGAGCTGATATCACAACACATATCTTGCCAAATCCTCACTTTGTGACAGATCCTTAAGACGCTCATCAACATATGCTGCATCAATGACCAAGGTTTCACCGCTGTGTTTAGGCGCATTATAAGAAACCTCTTCGAGCAGCTTTTCGATAACGGTATGCAAGCGCCTGGCACCGATATTCTCAGTTTTGCTGTTAACAGAGTGCGCAATTTCAGCCAGGCGTTTGATCGCATCACCGTTAAATTGTAATGTTACGCCCTCGGTAGCCAGCAGTGCTCCATATTGGCGCGTCAGACAAGCGTCGGTATTGGTCAGAATCTGTTCAAAATCACTAACGCTCAGACTGGTCAGTTCAACGCGAATAGGAAAACGCCCTTGCAACTCCGGGATCAAATCGGAAGGCTTTGACATATGAAACGCGCCACTGGCGACAAACAAAATATGATCAGTTTTGATCATGCCGTATTTAGTGGAAACGGTCGTTCCTTCCACCAAAGGCAGCAAATCGCGTTGCACACCCTGCCGTGAAACATCCCCACCGGCATTGCTGGCCCGGCTGGCAATTTTGTCTATTTCATCCAAAAATACAATACCATTCTGTTCCACATTCTGGATCGCTGATAGTTTCAATTCTTCATCATTGACCATTTTTGCGGCTTCTTCTTCCAACAATATTTTTTTTGCCTCACGTATCGTCAATTTGCGGGTTTTCTTTCTTTCACCGCCCATATTCTGAAACATGCCTTGAATTTGGGATGTCAGGTCCTCCATTCCCGGTGGCGCAAAAATTTCCATGCTGGCGCGGGGAGCCGCTACCTCAATTTCAATTTCCTTATCATCCAACTCCCCCTCGCGCAGTTTTTTACGAAACTTTTGTCGTGTCAAATTATCGTGATCATCCGTATTGACTTGTGTCCCAAAGTCCCTGGAACCTGGTAATAGCGCATCAAGAATACGATCTTCGGCACGATCTTCGGCAAGTGGCTGCTTCTTGCGAGTTTCTCTTTCTCGTGATTCCTTCACGGCTGTCTCCGCCAGATCGCGAATAATTGAATCAACATCGCGCCCAACATAGCCAACCTCAGTAAATTTAGTCGCCTCGATCTTGATAAAAGGTGCATTTGCAAGTTTGGCCAAACGACGTGCAATTTCGGTTTTACCGACGCCGGTTGGCCCGATCATCAGAATATTTTTTGGTGTGATCTCCTGACGCAGAGGATCAGCAACCTGTTGGCGGCGCCAACGATTTCTCAGCGCGATCGCAACAGCTCTTTTGGCTGAATCCTGGCCGATTATATGTTTATCCAGTTCGTGAACAATTTCCTGCGGAGTCATTTGTGACATGGTTTCAGATTCTGTAATAAGTGTAATGTAAACAGCGGCTATAAACTACCGTCAAGTTCAATCGATAGTTTCGATAATATGGTCCTGATTGGTATAGATACAGATATCGCCCGCGATACTCAGCGCTTTTTTCACGATCTCTTGAGGGGACAAATCCGTATTTTCCAATAATGCACGCGCAGCGGCCAGTGCGTAGGAACCGCCGCTGCCAATCGCGGCGATACCCAATTCAGGCTCGATGATATCGCCGGCACCGGTAACAATCAGCGTTGCCTCTTCATTAGCCACCACCAGCATAGCTTCCAATCTGCGCAAAATACGATCGGTGCGCCAATCCTTAGCCAACTCAACTGCAGCACGCATGATATGCCCCTGATGGGCTTCCAGCTTACCTTCAAAGCGTTCAAACAAGGTAAAGGCATCAGCGGTCCCTCCGGCAAATCCAGCCAGAATTTTGTCATGATACAGCCTGCGGACTTTACGCGCACTGGATTTGGCGACTACAGCGCCGAGCGTTACTTGGCCATCGCCACCCAGTGCAACATGAGGGCCGCGCCTTACTGAAACAATTGTTGTCATGAAATTTCTAATGCGTCACAAAACTTGATTATAACGTATAAAACATCGCTAATTCGGATAGAAAGACCCTATCAACGTATATGAACGTTGAAAAACATTTTCGAACAGCCTGTTAATTTTTTTTCTTTGCGCGCGGATGTGCAGCATCATAAATCTTTGTTAAGTGCTGAAAATCGAGATGGGTGTATACCTGAGTGGAAGTTATGTGGGCATGTCCGAGCATTTCCTGAACCGCGCGCAAATCACCACTGGATTGCAACACATGCGAAGCAAACGAATGCCGCAAAACATGAGGATGTACATTCTGATGCAAACCCTGTTGCCTCGCTCTGCTTTTCAATCGATAAGCAATAGCGCGCATACTGATTGCATCACCGCGTTGCGATAAAAAAAGTGCTGTGACATCGGGCTTGATAAGCCGCAAGCGTAACTCTAACCAAGCAGTTAAGGACTGAAGCGCGCACTCTCCTACCGGAACAATGCGCGCTTTGCCGCCTTTGCCCAGAACCCTGATTGTTCCTTCCGCAAAATGGACATCCACAGGACGGAGTTGCGTCAGTTCCGCCAGCCTTAAACCCGAGGAATAGAATAACTCAAACATCGCACGATCACGTGCCATCAAAATATTCTCAACTGAAAATTCCAAAAGTCGCGTGGCTTCATCGGGTGACAGCGCATGCGGCAATTTCTGCGGCGATTTGGGAACACGCACGGCGTGACATGGATTATGTTGCAAGCCATGCTTACGAATTAAAAAATTATAAAACCCCCGCCAGGCTGATAACATTCTGGCTAAACTTCTGCCGCCAAGTCCTTTGCCGTGAAGTTGCGCAATCACTTGGCGGATATTGAGCGTTTGCACCTGATTCAAATCGTCTATACTCAGATGTTGCAACAGAGCACAAATATCACGTGCATAGCTTTTACAAGTGAGCGGTGACAGGCGCCGTTCATAAGTTAAATGGTCAATATATGCGGCAGCCAGCAATTCAGGAGTGTTGTTCATCAATCACTGTCTGCTGATCAGCCAAATTACCCACGGTTTCAGCTTGATCATAACGTGTCACCGTCGTGCACACTAGCTCTCCTAACCGTTTCAGATGCAACGTTCCCATTTCAGGGTAAAACCGCTCGATATCAGGGCTGCCTAGAACCACTAAACCGATGGTTCGGGTAGTATTCAAAGGAATCATCGCAAACGAATTAAGATGCTCAGCGCCCTCACCAAACCATTGCTTAATTTCATCTACGATATGATTGCCGCAATAAGGCTGCGGCAAGCTTTCGGCAATCGTCTGCACATCTTCGCTAACGACCATAAATTCAGCATTGGTTTTACCATAATTAGCCACATTCCAGAGACGCATGGCCACAAGCGGGATGGCAAAATCTTCTTTCAAACTGAAGTACAGCGCATGAAACAGCTCGTCCATGTTCGAAACAGAAAGTAAAGCGATCGCCAGTCGATGCATTTTCTCTCCAATGGCGTCGTTCTCCTCACCAAAACTAATCAATTCCAATAACTTATCCTGCAGAACGCGATTTCTTTCCCGCAATGAAATAATTTGTCTCTCATTGAGCGAGATTACTTTCTCATCCTGCGGGTGGAAAATCTGGAGGTCCGCCAGCAAATCAGCATATTCATTGAAGAACTGCGGGTGCTCCTGCAAATATTGCGCAACTTCATCCGGTTTCATCATAGTCCCTTAATTGATTACAAATTGATTTCGCCTTCAAATACCGTAACTGCCGGGCCGGTCATCCAGACCGGCTCATCGTAACCCTGCCAGCTAATTGTCAGCTCACCGCCTTGCGTACTCACGACAACCTGACGATTCAGCAAACCCAGATTGATACCTGCCACGACAGCAGCGCAAGCCCCTGTTCCGCAAGCTAGTGTTTCACCTGCGCCACGTTCAAACACGCGCAACTTGATATGATTCTGATCCAGAACTTGCAAATAGCCAACATTAACTTTATTGGGAAAACGTACGTGCTGCTCAATCAACGCACCCTCAGTGACAACCGGCGCGCTCGCGATATTCGCAACCACACGCACGGCATGCGGATTACCCATCGACAATGCGCTTATTGTAACCGGCTCATCAGGCAATTCAAGTTGGTAAGTCAATGCGCGTTGGTCAGCAATGAAGGGAATATGCTCCGGTTCAAATATCGGCTTGCCCATATTCACCGTGACATTTCCATTGCTTTCCAGTCGGGGCGATATCACACCACTCAAAGTTTCGATGCGAATCTCATTATTTTGTGTCAAACCATGATCATGCACATAGCGCACAAAACATCGCGCTCCATTACCGCATTGCTCAACCTCGCCACCATCGGCATTGAAAATACGATAACGAAAATCCGCCTGACCTTGCGCTTTCTCAACCAGCAAAAGTTGGTCACAACCAATGCCGAAATGCCGGTCTGCCAGTCGGCGAATCTGTTGTCGGTCAAGATTGATCGTTTGATTGATACCGTCCAAGACCACGAAATCATTTCCCAAACCCTGCATTTTGGTAAATTTTAATTTCATCGATCAAGTATTCCAGTGGCTCAAATTTGTCAGCACCATCCAATAATCATTCACCACAAAACCATCTCCGATGTCGACAATACTATCATAGCGTTATGGTTACGCTTGTTAACCGTCAGGATCAATGGTTGCAAATCATTCTTGCGCATAGTATCCATTGTATCCGCTACCAGCATTGCGCCACAGCCTTTACGATGATGATCACAATGGAACTATAGTTTATCAATTTTCAGTTCTCCCGGGTGCCCGGTAAGCATACAGCAAGAAAAGCCAATGATCGACCGATCCACAGCCAGTTTCATCCGCTACATGTTGGGATCTGTGAGTTGCGCATGAATGAGCGCCGGCTGATATCGTTGCATCAGCATATATTCAATCTGGGCAGATGCAGGAATAGTAGCATAATGATACTGCCAAATGGTTCGTGCCAATGCAGCGATTGTTATTGTATCCTCTGATGTTAAAGGCAATATACTCGGCTGCATTTTAATTATGAACAGACTGAGTTTTATATCTTTAGCGTATTCAGGCAGTTACTGCAGTTCAGTTACGCAGCAAGTAAATACGACGTGTGATGCAGTAAGGGGCTTGTTGAAAGCAACCATGCTTCTCAGATTGCCAGAATAACTGATTTGCTTTAGGAAGATTCTATTCAGCTCAAAAGAATGAATTGAGAAAAAGGTTTGAGCAGCCCTCACGCTTTTAAAACTCGACCGCTCACGCGGCCGAGTTTTTTATCGGTGATGATGCCTAATCCGCAACTCTCTCAGTATCGCTACCACCTTTTGAAGACGTTACTGTAACGCGGGCTGGCGGCACTAGGTAAGCATCCACTCCCGACACCGTCACTTCATATTTTCCAAAAGCACCCGACTGCAACATTGGGAATTCAGCGGCCCCTATACGCAACATAAGTTCGGGAATAGTGCCCACAGCTGAACTTATCTTGTCGCTCGAAAAGGCCACGACTTTTATAGCCTTCGTCTCTTTATTCCAAGTTGCCTGACTAATTCTCACATCATCAATGACATCGACAGTTTGCACCGTTTGCAGACCGTTGGTACTTGTGGCAGTAATCGTTACCTGATCAGGAACAGAAAGACCATAAGTTGGGCTTAAATTGGCGCGTTTGAAAAAGGTGCTTGCGTCATCAAATTCCATTTCTCCATTCTGACTACCCTGAGGTATACCGCTGAGCTCAACAGTGGCAGTAATCGGCGCTTTCACCCATGCATTGATACGAGCCGTCGTTCTAATATTGTTAGGGTCACTTACATTTGTGGTACGGGAATAGGTTGTGCGTACAGACTCGATTCCTGGCGGGGTGTTTGCCTCGTCATAAATTTTGCCGGAGATCGAAAATAAATTGGTTTCGACAAAATTTTGTCCGCTGCCGTCTAAATCCACACCATCCGGACCTTCGATGCGGAAATAATTAACACCGCAATGGCCACCGATTACTTCGTGATCAACATTAGGATCACCCACATAACCATCAGGAGCAGTCGGCGCAATGGCAGGATCCCAGATCAGGAAAGGGCCAACCTCACCGCTTAACATAGTTTCAAACGGTGCAGCGCCACCGATATCGCGCGTCACGTTAATAGCACGCGTACCGGCCGTTGCATTGTAAACTTCCGGTGAGCAGTTACCTTCGACTTCATTGAGAAAGGGATGCCAGATTTTGTATTCGCCAGCGACCGGTATATCAACCCGGATACGCACGCGCCCAAAAGCAAATTGATCATTCGGCGCGGGATCTCCGGCAGCATAGGCAGCTTCCAAAGCCAGCACTAAAATGGCCTGTCCTCCTCCAGCCAGATTTAAATTGGCGCCACCTAGCCACCAAAACGCCTCTGCACCAAAGCCGGTTGCGACGGAAGTTGCATTGCCCGGTATCACAGGATCAAAAAAACACATGCCGGTAACACCATCGCCATCCAGGCACAACTGCAAGACAGTGCCATTGGTATCGGAAAACCAGGTCGGAAAATGATTCACCGGAGATATTAAACCTTTACCGGCCAATGCAGCATTGGCCGACTGTATATTCAAACTCATTACTGCTACTACAAAGACAAAAGCAATGCTCAGTTTCTTACTGATGTCCGCAATCCCTTC
>NZ_CADEGP010000043.1 GCF_902826915.1 uncultured Nitrosomonas sp. | reverse complement strand
CCAAAACCGCTCGATTAGCCCTTGGTGTGCGGTGAATTAATCAGTGTTTCCCTAAGGCAAGTTCACTTTGCCACTCATAAAAAAAGAGCGGGAGCTAAGCCCCCGCTTTTGATTAAATATAGATCTGAATTACACGGTATTTTTTTGTAACATGCAATAAGTCTGATTATTCCTAATCAGCTAGCAACAGAGTGTAGGTCTGGGATTCTGAGGCAACTGTAGTTAGCAAATTAATCATCGTCTCGATCATGTCTTTTGCCAGGTTTGTAAGATTCAAATTCAAAATTCATGGAATTGCCACGTTGTCCAAGTTCGACTGAAATCACATCATTTTCATATTTGAGACAAGGTATGGTTAATTGTCCATTTTGGAAAGAAGCATAACATTCACTGAGATCAACTGTATCAGTGATTGAACAACTGGTAACATCTACTAACTTTACATCAGTCATCAAGCTGACATTATTATACGTAGTAATAACAGCAGCGTTATTTTTGAGTACGATGTCAGTTGCAATTGTATCTGCGCTTAGGCCAAGAAGGCTTAATCCAGCATCAATAAGACATAAATTCGCAGCACCATCAGGGAGGTTTTTTACGACTATCTGAGAGCCGGTTACACTGTTATCAAGAATAAAAATAGAGTCGCCTTTCACAGCTACACTTTCAGCCAGTACTGACTGTACTCCCACTATAAGCAAAAATACTGCGCATAAAATTGATACTATATTTCTTTTCATAAACTCTCCAAAATAAAATTAAAGTATAACTTCTAAACCCACCTAAATTACGTAATTATATTTGGAAGCTTTAAGACTAATTAGTAACAGTTCATCTTTGCTGTATATGGACAAAGCGAATGCGAGTGACATGACCGGGCCTTCTCAATTGATACACTATTTCTCTAAAGATCTTTAAAGTACTTTGTTGTATGCCGATAGCCTTACTTATTTCTTGTATAACTAGTGATAAGTTATGAGCATAATTACAATTTTTACTAAAACATTTACATTTTTTAGATTTCGTCGCAGGTCTAAACATTTTAAATATGAATCCCTCGAGGAAATACTTTCAAGCACCGAGCATTCTTTTTTTCTGGCATTAAAAGAATATCTATCAAAAGATTATGAAATATTTGCGAAGGTACGTATTAATGATGTGCTTACGCCGGATGAGATTTTTACTATACAAAATTGTAACACTGCGATATATCGAATTCCTCCTAAGCATTTTGATTACATTCTATGCGAGAAGCATACACTCACAGTAATGGCTGTTATCGTCTTGGACGATAGAAACCATATACGGCGCGAAGCGCGTGCCAAAAGCAGTTTTGTGGAGAAAGCATGTATAACCGCCGGTTTTAAGCTATTGCGCTTTCCAAGTCGATCAAATTATTGCTCTAAAGCAGTGAGAGATGTGATATTAAACTTTTTGAATACATCATCTTGAGTCCCCTGGATTTGCTGAAGACTCAATTTCTTGTGAAGAGAAAGTTATGAAAAAGCAAATAAGTTATGCGCCGAAAAGTCCGGGAACAAGCGATCCGGCTGTGGTATATGAACACCAAGACTGTACGCCTCACTGGACAGCGATAAAATCATGGCATCGAAGATAGATTGTAAATCGCGACAGCCACGATCACACACCGCTTGTTTGGCTGCTTTATCTCACGACGCTCCACATGAAACATGTGTCTCAACTACCTCAACCGCCCGCTACCGTCATGCGATCGATCAGAACCGAGCCACACTGTTTTGATCCGCGCACTATGACATCATCGCCGATCGCCAGAATTCCCTGAAACATGTTTTTCAAATTACCCGCGATGGTGATTTCCTCAACCGGATGGCTGATTACACCGTTTTCAACCCAGAATCCGGATGCCCCGCGTGAGTAATCTCCGGTAACCGCATTGATGCCATGCCCGAGTAATTCTGTGACCATTAAGCCAGTATCCATTTTCTGCAGCAAAGCATCAAAGCTTAGTGCGGCGCCATCTCGCATGATTAGATTATGTGTACCGCCTGCATTACCGGTAGTGCGCATGCCCAGTTTTCGCGCCGAATAACTGCTCAGAAAATAACCTCGCACGGTACCATTTTCCACTACATTGCGCTCAACCGTGGCCACGCCATCATCGTCGAATGCGCTGCTAGCCAACCCTTTGTGCAAATGTGGCAATTCAAGAATCTGAATATTGGGCGCAAAAACCTGTTGATCCATACACTTCAGCAGGAAGGAAGATTGGCGATATAAATTGCCACCGCTCACGGCAGAAGCAAAATGGCCAATCAGACTGGAAGCGATCGGCGCCTCAAACAATACCGGCACTTCACAGGTATCGATCTTTCTTGCCCCCAAGCGCGCCGCGCTGCGCTTGCCCGCTTTCTGCCCGATGCTTTCCACTGTTTCCAGATCCATCGCATCGCGCGCGATGCTATACCAGTAATCACGCTGCTTGCTGCCACCTTGCTCGGCAATCATGGCGCAACTGATACTATGACGCGAGAGCGGGTATCCCCCGATGAAACCCAGACTATTGGCATAGATGAATTGTGATTCACTGACTGAAATTGACGCGCCTTCGGAATTGGTAATGCGCTTATCTGTGGCATAAGCCGCTTGTTCACAGGTTTTCGCTAGCTCAATGGCTTCTTCAACCGAGATTTGCCAGGGGAAATACAAATCTAAACTTGGATAGTCTTTGGCGAGTAATTCCGCTTCCGCCAATCCGGCACAATCATCGTCCGCGGTATAACGCGCGATCGACAGCGCAGCTGCAACCGTATCGCTGATGGCCTGCGACGAAAAATCGGAGGTGCTGGCATGGCCACGCTTCTGTCCAATATAGACGGTTACGGACAATCCCTTGTCGCGATTGTATTCAATCGTTTCCACTGCGCCCTGGCGCACTGTAACGGTTTGGCCAAAACCATCGGAAACATCGGTTTCACAAGCGGTCGCACCGCCTTTTTTTGCTTGCGCCAGAATATCCTGGCTAATTTGCTGCAGGGTGCTGATAGGATATGAGAATCGAGTTTCAGAAACGGTTAAATTATTCATGTCTTGCACTATGGAAGAAAATATTAGCGAATTTCAAGTGAAATAAAGCGCTATGATAACAGCTTATTGACACTGCATCACACAGGTTACCGTGCAAAAAGAACTGAAAAACGAGATCGAACAAGATACCGCGCCGAGCAAAACACAGCGCAAAAAGGATATGCATGCATTGCAGGAAATCGGCGAACAGCTGGTAGAACTGGACCCCAAGAAACTGACCGAATTTGATTTACCGGAAACTCTTAAGGATGCGATTCAGCAAGCCAGAAGCATACAAAAACACGGCGCGCGCCGCCGCCAACTGCAATATATTGGCCGTTTGATGCGTAATGTGGACGCGCTGCCGATCCAGCAAAAGCTCGATTCCTGGCGTCAGGTATCGGTACACCAAACTGCACGGCTGCATCAGCTAGAACGCTGGCGCGAACGCTTGCTGAGCGAAGAACACGCGCTCACCGAATTTGCGCAGCAATATCCAGCTGCCGATTTGCAACGCCTAAGATTGCTGATCCGTAATGCGCACAAAGAAAAAACTGCTGACAAACCACCCAAAAGCTTCCGGTTGCTGTTTCAGGAATTACAGGAAATCATTACTGAAGTTTGATCAAACATGTAAGTCACGTCATGAGAGAAACTGTTATTTAATCTACCTCCCTTAAATATTGTTTTTGAATGCCTTAAGAGGGTAACCAATGAGCATTCTAGAATCTAAAGACTTGATAACCATTCTCGGCGTTCTGATTGCTGCAACATCGCTCGTGTTCACGGCTATTAATACGCACGTCAACCTAAAAACGAATCGTGCGCGGTTCTGGCTCGACCTACCCGATTGATTCGCGCGTCACGATGAAGTGCATCGCCGGTTACAACCGGGTGGAGCATGGACTGGCGGAAAAGGGCCGGAAACCCCGGAAGAATGGGCCAGCCTAGAAGCATACATGGTTTTTTTGAACACTGCGAAGTGATGCTGGTGCAGCATCTGATCGATGAAACTACTTTTCGTGATATCTATGTCTACCGCCTGCGCAATATCGTGATAAACGACATCGTCCGGCGCGAGAAACTACAACGATTGGCATCCGGTTGGGTGCGATTCCTATCGTTGCTGAAACGCATGAAGATTGAGTTACCGACGTAAGAGAGGTACATAGCAATTAACAATTCTGAAATTTTAGGCTAAATGAGGAAAAATCCTTTGAATGATTCGGTATTCTTCTTCATTTTAAGAAGAAGCATTGTTGGAACCCCTCTCGCTACCAAGTGTACTCAGCCGCTCATGCTCTTTCAAGAGAAATGAAAGATAACTTCGGATCAAGTTTGTAAACAACCGAGCCTCGTTTAGACTAAGTTCAATACCAGTACTCAAATCTTGACCATGCCTGACTCCACCTCCAGAGGGTGATGACAGAAAACCGTGAAGCAATATTATCCAATTAAGCACCCTATCTAGTGTGGTACCAGAATTCTTAGCTCGAAGATCACGAACAATCTGATTGAAATATTTTCCTTGAACTGTTCCTGCCTCTGTCTCGATGCCTCGAAAAGCCGTTGATACTGTTTCAAGAAGCCAAAGAATTTCCTGAACAGCCTCCCTCGATCGCTTGCTCGGCAAGTGTAATCGGGCGCTCAGAAACTGAGATGACCTGATCGATCTGCTCACGCATTACCAAATTTGGCGGCTGTACTTCGTATCCGATTCGATGATTACTTAATACTTTGTTAATCATCTCATGATCAGGTAAGAACCACTCTGGAGAACGATTTCTCAGATTACTACAAGCATCAAAGAATGCCTCAATAAATAGTGGAGCATTGTCTGCGGCATTGTGCATAATTCTTTTCAGATCAGTTTCTGCCCAACTTTCATCGGAGCTTCGAACATGGGTTGTGCCAGTGGCTGAACAAAAATGCCTTTTGAAATGTTCAAGAACACCCTGGCGATAATCTCCTTGAGTTGCTACCTTTGAAATCATCGCTTGGAATTCTTCAATTACACTGGTAGGGAGTGATTTATTTACAAATCGGCCATCTTCAGGGGGCGAGAATCGCCATGCACCGTTAAATTTTAGCACCACAGGTAGTTTTCCTTTTTTAATGAATAATCAAAATAGATCACTTCAGTCATGAAATTTATTTGTTTTTCATCATACCAGAGCTTATTAAATCAATTCTCGACTAATATGGATATTAAATTAATTAAAAACAGTTAGTTATGAACTGTCGCTTCCTTGTGATGGTAGCTAATTCAACAAGCCTTCCGTCCTCTAAGATGCGTATAAGGCGGCAACGTGCGCAAACGTGAATCGTCCAACGGCCCACCGACAGTGAAATGATACAGCGATTGCCAATCATGGCTGGATAAGCCCAGCATTGCGTGTAGCGCATCATCGAAATAGCAGCCGATGCCGGTGCCGCGCAGTCCTGCGGCTTCGGCTTCCAGGTACAGCGCTTGTCCAAGCAGGCCTGCTTCGTGGAACAGTTCGCGGTAATACCAGGCACCCTCATTCAATACGGCTTTGAATTCGGCCAGCATGCCGAGCGAAAAGCAGCCATCGGCAGCGATATTTTGATGGCAACTGATCTGGCGCGCTGCATTCCGAGCATCGGCAGCAAATAACCGAAATAAGCCAAGATGCCCAGGTGCGCCGGGCACGGCAGCCCATTCAGCATCCGCGCGGATTGCCTGGCGTAATCTGGCTTCGACAGATGGGTCCCGCACCAGTAGGTAGACGCCAGGAATTACCCCGTTAATGCGATGCACGAACAGCACCGGATGAATGTGCGCCGGGTGCTGCCAGGATTTCCAGGGTGGTAGCTCAAGGCGAGGTAATAGTGCATCGAGCAATGCAAACCAGTGTTCCATCGGCATACTGGTAACTCCATCGAAATCAACCGCGCTGCGGCGTTGGCGGATCAAAGCATCTGCATCTTGCAAACATTCAATCGCTGCTAACGGCGGCCATGGTATTGGCGGAATCAACGCGGCAGCGGGAGGAGCTGGACGCTCCGTTGCACGGTGCACGACATCGATTCCGCTCCAAGGAACATACCAAGCACTTAAGCGGCTGGCTTGCCCGGTAAAACGCAAACCGTTGGTAAGCGCTGCCGCTGCCTGCGGCGAATCCAAATGTTTGGGAAGATTATCGCAACCGATCCACAGCGCGACATCGACGGCTTCGTTTTCGTGTTCGGCAAAATCACTGCTGCGCGCAACGCCTGTTAGTGCAGCGAGGGAGGTATCGTCCCAGTTTTCCAGCAATTGTGCACTCCAGCCCAGCGCGGCAGCAGCATAACTGACTGCCGCAATGGCGTGACCGCAATCGTGTTGACAGTAGCGGAAAGCACGCAGACCATATTTCCAGGCTTCGCGCCAGTGAATTGAGGTAAGGATCAACACGAAGCCGCCGGTTAGCCCGTTTCCCCAAGTGGCATCCGCTTCGGCGCGGTATTCCAGGCTGTGATCGTGACTCACGTAGTGGTGCACACCGTTGCGAAGGCCGTCGCATGCGGCAGTGAGCACATAGCATTCCGTAGGATGCAGATTGCCACTGGAGGGGTTGCAGCGTAACGCCCAGCGCGAGGCCCCCTGTTCTTTCCATGCTGACAAGCCAAAGCTCAACTCCAGCAACGCCGCCAGTCCGGGCAGATTAATTGCTGTCGGTGTTCCCCGCTGTCCGCAGCGAACCTCGGCAAACGAAATCTGTAACGGGCTTGAGCGTAACGGTAATTCACAAATGGATGCACCTGGATAGCGACGAAACGGATCCGGTTGATTGGCCCAATCCAAGCCACTGGGGCTTGGCGCATATCGATCTAAGCGGTGTTTACTGGCTTCGTGATAGTCGAGAACTGCTGACAATGCGCTCTTGTTCATAAATGCTTAACAAAATTAATCTGAATAAAGGGATACACGATAAACACTACCCGCCCTATATTTCTTGCGCATGCAACACACGTATATACGCTGTCACACAGCGTGCCAACGAATGCAACTCATACCCACCTTCCAGCACGGATACAATCCGGCCCCGTGAATATTGATCCGCAATCGCCTTAATCTGCTGCGTGATCCAGACATAATCGTCATCGCTCAAATGCACCTGCGACATGTCATCATCCCGGTGCGCATCAAATCCGGCGGAGACAAAAATTATTTCAGGCTTGAATCGATCCAGTGCCGGCAACCAATGATCGTTCACCGCTTGGCGGAAAACTGTGCCATCGGCATCACGCCGGAGCGGCGCGTTGATCATACGATCATTTCCGCTATTGGCACCGCTGTATGGATAAAAAGGATGCTGAAAAGTGGAACACAGCATGACTTGCGGATTATCGTGAAAAATTTCTTCGCTGCCGTTGCCGTGATGCACGTCAAAATCCAGAATTGCAACGCGTTGCAAATGATGATGCTGGATTACGTGCGCCACGCCGACTGCGACATTATTGAACAGGCAAAACCCCATGGCGCGATCTGATTCCGCGTGATGACCGGGTGGGCGAGTAGCGCAAAACGCATTATTCACTGTACCCATCAAAACCAGATCAACCGCCAGCACAGCTGCTCCGGCCGCGCGCAAGGCGGCGTTAAGCGTAAACGGATTCATCGCAGTATCCGCATCCAGAGCAACCAATCCGGCGGCCGGAGCAGCTTGCCGGATGCTTTCGATATAACCCAGGGTATGCACGCGCGCCAGTTGATCTGTTGTTGCCAATGGCGCTTCATAACATCGCAGTTGCGCCAGCAAGCCCGCAGCATGCAATTCATTCTGGATCGCTGTCAAGCGCTGCTGGCATTCCGGATGCCCCACACCCATGTCATGCTTGAGACAATCTGGATGACTGATATAAGCAGTTTTCACGTTATCTCCTTATTCGCTGAAATCTAAAACTGATCATAGTCATGCTCCTCAAACGCTGTTTGCGCCAAAAACTAAAGTTTATACAATCAACCGGCTATACCATGATAAATTACCGGCATTGAAAAAGCTGTTACGTTTAATTGCATGTTTTCGTCATATGGGGAGAATCACGGATGAACGAGTTTATTACCACGATGTTGAAATTTGTTTCGATTGAAACGCTGATAGAAAGAGGTTGGCTGGAAATAGCGCAAATTTTAATGCCGGTTTTCACTTTGGTTTTAGTATTTCTTGGACTCAGTTTTTATATCCAGCATAAAGGGTGGAAAACTATAGCCTCTGTGATATGCGCCACCCTGGCTTTGGTTTATTTGCCCTATGAATTCTACCGCCAATCGCTGATATTAACCCGGGCGGATGCTAATATCAGTCAGATTCAAGGTAATTTGCAGAACTTATTGGATTCCGCCAATTTGGCGCATATGAAAAGCATTGCGGATAAAGAAGCCACTGCGAGTTTTTTAGATGAAATGATTCATGGCTTTAATGAGCAAAAGAAAAAGGAGCTGATACTGATTTCCTGGCTGGTTGCGGAAAATGAAAAAAACGCGCTTGATCAAATTGACGGCAAGCAAAAGTTGCTTGCGGATGATCTCAAATCCAGCTTAACCGATGCAAAAACCGAAATTATCGATTCGCGCCCGCCGGTGGAGAAAATTTCGGATACGATTGTGAAAAAACTGGACGAGGACGTCAAAGTCCTGGTTGAAATGAAAATGCAAGGATTCAAGGAAGAAATTGACGGTTCATTGGAAGATTTTAAAGAAGCCATCAATACTTTTGTTCAGGATGAACTTAATAATTACCAAACGAAATTGGCGGGTATCACGCAACAAAATGTGGATGAATTAAGAAACTACTCCTCTCGGGCTAACCACGCCTTTGCTGAGCAAGCCAAAAAAATCAATCAAGAATCCCTGCTTAGACTGGACGCGACCAAAGAAAAAGTTGAAAGCTTGAGTGCCGCGTCGAATACCGGTTTAAAGAATGTTGTCAAACAAGTAAATCAGCTTTCAGCCTCTTTAGAAACCGCACAAAAAAAGAATGATATTTTATTTGAATATAATGAATGCATGAGAACTACCGGTATGCTGGATTTAGGTGGCAAGAGTGAACAATGCAAGGCTAAATATCAAGAGGATATGAGCAGCTTGAATTAAGCACAATGATACAAAATGTAACAATGAGTTTTTGAAAACTGGCGGGAAGAATTCAGTTGGCGCAATTATAATCATAATATCGCGCCAACTGAGAAACAAAGATCGAACCGAAAATCATCAAGCACACTCAGATGCATGCACTTTGGTTGATTGTCACATCTGCGACTGCAAGTAGTTCTGTAATCCTATTTTTCCTATCAGCCCCAATTGTTTCTCCAGCCAGTACGCGTGGTCTTCCTCTGTTTCGGCCAGCATCGCAACAAGAATTTCCCGAGTCTGATAATCCTGCTCCTGCTCACAAGCAACAATGGCATTTCGCAATGAAGTCATCACAACCCGCTCCAAATCTAAATCGTTTTGCAGCATTTCCGGAACGTTACTACCAATCCTCAGCGAGCTGCGATTGCCCACAGCAGGTGTGCCCTCAAGAAACAGAATCCGTTTGATCAGATGGTCTGCATGCTGTTTCTCATCATCCATTTCATGATCAATCCGTTCATAGAGCTTACTGAATCCCCAATCCTCATACATCCGTGAATGCGTGAAATATTGATCCATTGCCGTCAGCTCACCGGCAAGGAGTTTATTTAGGATATCAATAATTTTAGTATTGCCTTTCATAGGAATGCTCCTTCGATTACGCATCAGATTGCAGGTAGCCCTATTTTCACTGTTTTAAACAACTCAACGGAGCAGTCAGACAGAAGCGACCTGTTGTTTGATTCAAACACTATGCTATGCATTATATGAGTCACACAACAAAAATACAATATCAAATCATTGATAATAAATGATAATAATTCTTGATGCTGTTCTCATTCTAATTCGTTTTAGAAAAAATCTTATATTACTTCGAGTGACTTTGGCTTATTGAGTGCAACAAAATTTCGCCCTAGCTTGCTTCAAGTGAGCATAGGAATTCCTCTCGCCAGTCCAATTTCCTATATTAAATGTTAATCAACATGCAGAAACTTGAGAAAAATGTGGCATTCTCGAAATACTTGCCCGCCCACTAAATCGGATCTAGCTCAATTTCATGCCAGTTCAAAATACGTAAGGGATATGCCTTGGCTATGCCATTGCGTTTTAAAGTCAACACTTGATCCTCATCACGCAGGAAGTGTGCCTGCGCTGCTTTGACAAATTTAGGGTAATCAAGTGAGGGAATGCCATCCTTTGTCGGGCCGACAGATAAAATTTCTTCTTCCGGTATAAGCGCGCCATCCAGAATAAAACCATTCATGGAAGCCGCAATGGTAAACGTGCTCCCAATCAACAGAATAAGGATTGCGTACAAAACCAGAAGTAGTTTCTTCATAGGTATTATCCTCTTGCGCCGCTAATGTATGCGGCAGTTAGTTGGTGGGTCGGTGATTCAAAAATATGCTGACAACGGCCAAACTCAACTAGGTGACCCGCCCGCTCCTTAACCCAGAAAAAAGCGGCGTAATTCGCAATACGGCGCGCTTGGGCTAGATTATGTGTCACGATGACAATGGTATAGCGGCCGCGTAGATGACTGATCAGATCTTCCACTACTCCGGAAGCAATGGGATCCAGCGCACTGCACGGCTCATCCATCAGTAGAATTTGTGGATTGAGCGCCAGTGCACGAGCGATACAAAGACGCTGTTGCTGGCCACCCGACAGGCTAAGTGCAACGGTATCCAAGCGATCGCACACTTCATCCCAGAGCCCAACATCACGAAGCACCTGCTCACTGATTGCGTCGATTTCAGACCGCCGTGTGACGCCATGTTCACGCAGTGGCAAAGAAAGATTGCGCCGAATGGAAAGAGGAAACGGAGTTGGCTTTTGAAACACCATACCGACTTTCTGCCGCAATGCCTGCACATTACTTTCAGCCGTATGAATATCTAGACCATCAACACGAATACGACCTCCAATCACACAATTTGGAATTAAATCGGTCAATCGGTTAATGGCTGACAAAAAACTCGTTTTGCCACAACCGGAAGGACCAATCAGCGCAGTGATACAGCCACGATAGATATCCAATGTAACCTTATCCAAAGCGGTCTTATCACCGTAGCGAAGTGAAAGATTCTCAACCTCAATGACAGGCTGTGGGTTACAACAAACCGGACCCATCTGTAATGGTCCTAACGTAAAACCACTTTTTTCGCCGGATATGACTTGAGCTGTTACGGGTTTATTGGAATTCATTCTAAAATTGTCCTTCTACGTTGCCAGTTCTGTACAAGCTTCATGGCAAAAATATTAATACATAGCAACATGGCCACCAGTACCAATGCCGAAGCATAAGCAGGGGCATCACCACCCGGTACATTCATCGACAAATCAAAAATATGTAGTGCCAACGCACGCCCGGAATCCAATAATGAGCCTGGCATGCGATCGACATAGCCACTGGTAAATAACAAAGCCGCTGTTTCCGCAACTGCACGCCCGATTCCCAGCAACAATCCTGCCGCCAGCGTAGGGGCTGCGATGGGTAACAATAAATGGATGAGTGTTGCGGCACGCGTCATACCCAAGGCTGCCGCTGACAATCGATAGCTATCGGGTACCGCACGTAAACCGGCTTCAGCGGTACTGACCAGTATAGGCAGAACCATACAGGCCAGCGTCAATCCACCTGACAAAATTGAAAATCCCAGTCCCAGATAAATGCTGAAAAAAGCATTGCCAAATAATCCAAAGACGATGGAGGGAACGCCGGCTAGGACTTGTAAACTATAACGAACAACAATGCCGAATTTGCTGGTAGTAGATACATATTCCGCAAGTAATGCCGCCGTTG
The DNA here is from genome assembly GCF_902826915.1 of uncultured Nitrosomonas sp. Lineage (GTDB taxonomy): Bacteria > Pseudomonadota > Gammaproteobacteria > Burkholderiales > Nitrosomonadaceae > Nitrosomonas. The sequence goes on along the minus strand of NZ_CADEGP010000043.1, from coordinate 14,352 downwards.
TCCACGCCAATGGTAGTGCAGCCCCCAGTGCAACCAGCAAGATCAATATAGTAGAGACCAGGATAGAACCAATCCCTCCTGCGCGTCCAGCATCACGCGGTGATTCAATCAGAAAATTCCACGACAAATGAGCAAAGCCACCGCGCAAAAGATCAATCAAAATCCATAAAAAGACAGCGCAGATCGTCAACACGGCGAGATAAACGAATACTTGTACCAGACGGTCAAGATAAAAATGTCGCCATCTCATCGCATTGATTTTAAGCACAGCGATTTCTCCCTAACCATCCGGCCATACCAGAAAGCATCATCAACATCAGCATTAATAATAAGCCTGAAACAAACAGCATCGCACGATGATCACCCATGGCATACCCCATTTCCAGCACGATATTCGATGCCAAAGTACGAATAGGATCAAACAATCCATCCGGGTATTGCACCACATTACCAGCAACCATCAACACCGCCATCGTCTCGCCAATCGCGCGCGCCATTGCCAATATAATGCCCGCGATAATACCCGTTCGTGCTGCAGGAAATGCCACGCCATGAATCATGCCCCAGCGGGATAATCCCAGAGCCGTTGCATTGAGCAGGAATTCGACAGGAACCGCCATTAATGCAGAATAGGCGGTCAATGTGATTGTCGGCAGTATCATTAACGTTAATATCAGAATGGCGGCCAATAAACTGGCACCCGGTGGATGGAGTTGATTTATCAGTGGAACCAGCGTCGTTAATCCCCAAAAACCGAAAACGACGGAAGGAATCCCTGCCAGCAATTCAACCAAGCGTTTATACCATTTGGCCAAACGTGGTGATGCGTAATAAACAATAAAAAGCGCCGAGGCAATTCCCAGCGGGATCGCCAGCAGTAAGGCGCCAGCACTGGCATAAAGCGTACCCGCCAACATGGGCATCAAATGATAGGCCCCTTCCAGCGGATGCCATGAAGCATCTGTAAAGAAACGTACTGGTGATATTTGACCCAATATAGGCCAGGATTCAACTATCAGGAACAACGAAATCAGCAACATGGCCAGTGCTGAAATGACAGCGCCCACACGTAAAATACCTTGCAGTAGAGAATCAGTTAACTTCAACGGGAACAAAATATAGCGCTTCGACCAGATCATGGGTTTGTAGCGACCGAGCAAATTCAATGAAACGTCGGGCTAGTCCCTGCGGTTCGCAAGATGTAATCAGATTGAGCGGACGGGACAATGGAAAAGTCCCATTGCGCACATTAGCAATCGCGGCATCAACCCCATCCAACGGCAGTAACTTGATCGGCACACCCCGTTCGGCTTCATATTCAGCCGCTCCAATCGAAACATAACCAATTGCATTTGGGTTGCCTGCAACAGTCTTGATACCCTGCGGGTTATCACCAATGATGGCATGCGGCTTGATCTGACTGTTTTTCAGTACAAGATAGTGCAAGAACAATTCCAGCGTTGATCGTCCCTCAGCCTTGTTAACCACTGTAATGCGTGCATCGGCTCCATCTACCGATTTCCAGTTAGTTATTTTGCCGGTATAAATATCGACGATCTGCTGCTTGTTGAGTGTAGTAACCCGGTTATTAGCGTGCAGAATAATGCTGATACCATCAAGTGCAATGGTGAACGCATGCAAATCAGTTTCATCCGGCTTAAGAGCGCGAGACACCATGCCAATATCGGCAGTGCCATTGCGGGTATCGTTGATACCACGGGAAGTCCCTCCGGTTTGCACATCAATCCGCACGGCAGGATTCATAGTCTCGAATCGTCGAGCTATTTCGCCCACTAATGGAGCCACGGTACTTGAACCTGTTAATACCAGCCGTTCGGATGCGGCATATGCGCAAGCCAATCCGCCGAATACAAACACAATGAACATAATGCAAATTAATAAGATTTTTTTGTTGTTTGACATGCTCATTTCGTCTTATTTAATGCCCAGTCATAATCAAGAAACTTTATTTTTATACTTCCGGGAATAATGGATGCTTTAGCTTCAGGTGTATCGGTAAGGCTATCTGCATAGTGGGTAAAAAACTGAGCTAATTTATGCCAACCTTTCCAACCCCGTTCAAAATCTTCCCGGTACCAATCGAAGATCTTTGACACTTCCAGCCTCCCGGTTGTGATGTTATAACGATTACGCGACCGATCGGCCAGAAAAGCGCGCGTTACTGTCTCCAATTGCGACTCCAGTTTTGGACCGATATAAGCTTCATTCAGTAGCCCGGGACAACCGATCGATGCACAGTTAACAGCAAAGTGGATACGCGGTTCATTGTAATCACCAGGTTTTCGAATCATGCCATGCTCAATATCATCCAGTGATAGCATCTTGCCAAATAGCGGAACAAAACTCCTTTTCCAGGGGCTTTGCAACAATGAGCCAAAATCCTTAATCGAATCCAGTTTGGGATAACGAGTAAGAATTAAATCCACGGTATAGGCGTTATACGCATTGATCAAAAAAGCTAACCGTTCTGGCTTGCTCCAGGTTGAGAATTCATTTGCGCTGATTGCTGACAACTGAGACAAATAAGTACGTAAAACCGCACGTTTTTGTAGAAAACCAGCGTAATCCACTTGGCTGGCTTGGCCATGATTTATCATCTGAACATAGTCTTGTAATAGCCCATCCCAGACACCGTGATCAAATTTTGCGGCTACTACCGCATTTGCTGATACCAACAGAACCCATGCTAAAAGCAATCGTTTCATTATCATAATCACTCCCCTAACCCCGTCGTTTGGTATGAAATTTTTCCACCCACTTCAGCAGCCATTGCGGTGCATGCGCGCGCTTCCACTCTCCAGCCACATATTTATTCGCCTCTGACCAGGTTGGATAGGTATGGATTGTGCCCAGGATTTTATTCAGTCCCAGGCCATGCTTCATCGCCAACACAAACTCTGCCAGTAAATCACTGGCGTGTTCCCCGACAATAGTCACCCCTAGAATTCGATCCTTGCCCGGCACTGTCAGCACCTTAACAAAACCATGCTCGACTTCATCCGCAATAGCTCGATCCAGATCACCCAGATCATAGCGCGTCACTTCAAAGGCAATACCTTGTGTCTTCGCCTCATTTTCCGATAATCCCACGCGTGCAACTTCCGGATCGGTAAATGTTGTCCATGGAATAACCGAATAATCAACTTTGAAGTATTTTAAATTACCAAACAAGGCATTGACCGATGCATACCATGCTTGATGTGCCGCAGTGTGCGTAAACTGGTATGGTCCAGCAGCATCACCGCAGGCATAGATGTTGGGATAGATGGTTTGTAACTTGGCATTGGTTTCAATGGTGCGCCTTGATGAAACCGGAATACCTAATTCTTCCAGGCCAAAGCCTTCCGTGCGCGCCACCCGGCCAACCGCGCATAATAAGGCATCAAATGGCAACACGGTTTCTTCATCCGTCTGGTTACGCACAATCAGGCACTGCGTTCCTGCATCTTTTTCACAGCGCACGGCCTCAGTCTGAGTCAGACATTGCACGCCATCCGCTTGCAATGCCGCTTTAACCAGAGCAACCGCATCGGCGTCTTCGCGCATCATCAAATCACTACGTTCCACCTGCGTAACCTGACAACCCAGTCGAGCAAAAGTCTGTGCCAGCTCGCAGCCAATGGGACCACCACCCAGCACAACCAACCGTTCAGGGCGTTCAGTCAGCGACCAGATAGTATCGGAGGTGTAGTAACGAATGGTTTCAAGACCTGGAATGTTTGGAACCACAGGGCGCGCGCCCGTGGCAATGACAATGGCGCGTGTGGTCAGGATTTGACCGTTCACCTCTACTGACCAAGGTGAAGTGATGGTTGCTTTTCCTTGCAGTACCTCGACACCCAATTTCGTGTATCGTTCTACCGAATCATGCGGCTCAACCGTACTGACAACTCGCTGTACACGCGCCATCACATCACTAAATTTATAATCAACCGTTGCAGTAGCAATACCCAGCGATGCGGAGTTTTTCACTTGTTTCAGAAAAGCTGCTGAATGAATTAATGCCTTAGATGGCACACAACCGTAGTTAAGGCAATCGCCGCCCATTTTATGACCTTCAATCAACGTTACCTTGGCACGGGTAGCCGCAGCTATATATGAAGTCACCAAACCTGCAGCACCGGCGCCAATCACTATCAGATTACGATCAAACTGAGCTGGTTTTGTCCAGCGTGCATATAATCGGCGTGTCTTGACCATACCAATGCCCCAACGCGCCAGCCACGGAAATGCTGCCAATAAAACAAATGACCCAATCAACACTGGTGACAAAATATCAGACAAATGGGTAATCGCTGCTAACTGGGTACCCGCATTAACATACACGGCGCTTCCTGCTAACATACCCACTAAACTGGCCCAGAAAAAAGTTACGCTGCGAATGACAGTCAGTCCCATCAATAAGTTGATGAGGAAGAAAGGAAAAGCAGGTACCAGGCGTAAGGAAAACAAATAAAATACGCCATCGCGCTCAAGACCTTCATTGATGGCTTTTAGCCGATCACCAAAACGGCGCTGTACGGCATCACGCAGGACATAACGAGCTGCCCAAAAAGCCAGAGTTGCACCAATCGTAGCTGAAATGATTACCACCGGTACGCCCACCCACATCCCAAACATGGCGCCACCGGCCAAAGTCATCACAGTTGCGCCTGGCAAAGACAGTGCTGCCATAACGATATACGTTAAGGAATAGATGCCCATGACTAAAAATGGTTGTTCGTGATAAGCTTGTTGCAGATCATTATGGCTTTCCTTGAGTGCCTCCAGACTGAGAAAACGCCCCAGGTCAAAAACAAAAAACAATCCTATCAATAACCCAAGTAAAGCCAGTATCCACCAACGATTTTTCATATTCTTCCTTTATCATCTCATTTCGCTGCATGATGCGCCAAACCGAAAGCAACTATAACAACGATGGTGTTTCATACTCACGGGTACTGGCAGACTCTGAGCTAACGTTTCACCCAGGGCATAATCCGAGTCATCATCAACCAGAGTGCATGCATACACTTTTGTTTGGCCATTAATCTTTACCACCATACGACTGAAAGCACACATGAAATCACGGCACGATTTCTCGGTCTGAAAATCTGTCATACATCTTTGTGTAATTTGTGGAGCGGACACTTCTGTTTCAGGTGGATAGAACTCCGGAAACTCAATACGCGGCAAATCCTCTGGTAAACCCGCTACACGGAAAACTGCGGCAAATTGCCTGGTAACTTCTTCCGGCGGCACATCGGCGAGAACCTGATTCGCTACCGATAGCGCAAACCCCATCTCATGCAATTTGCGCAAACCTTCTAGCGCCATGGCAAACATTCCTTCACCACGACCCGCATCATGTTGAGATGCTTCAAAGTGATCCAGACTGACACGAAAATGCAATTTATGAATGCGCTTACGTAAAGGCTCCAATTGTACAATGCGCTTAATCAGTGGCTCGGTTGCATTGGTTAATACCAGACAAGGACGATATCGCAGCGAATAATCAAGAATACGCATCATATCCTTGTTAATAAAAGGCTCGCCGCCGGTAAATGAGAACTGCTTAACACCCAGTGTCAATGCTTCATCAATATAGGGTTTGGCATCGTCAAAACGCATCAATTGCAAGCGATTATCGCCTGGCTTTGATCCTTCCAGACAGAAAGGACACGCCAAATTACACGCGGTGCCGGTATGCAACCACAACTCATCCAGCGCATGGGACTGGATAAAGCCACGCGGCTTGTCATCGGACGTGACATACCATAACCTGGAGCGTGTTCGCTGTTCGCCGGTCGCTGGCAGAATGGCAGTATTATTCATCTTCAACAGCACCCGCTGGTCTGCTCGCCAGTAGTTGCATCTACGAACGGAATGCCCATACCACAGCCTGGAAAAATACCGAAGTGCTGGTCAAAGTCGCCATAAAAATCGAAATGCTCCTTGAATCGCGTGTCATGCAGCATGCGCCAGGTATTGCCACACACCGGAAACTGCTTGCCGGTTTCAATAAAATGGTGTTTATCCAGCCGGAACACATGGCGATGATGCGGAATAGTGCCGCGATACACCACCGATTGCCCGTGATCTTCACAAGCCGGCTCCAGGTCATGCAATTTGAACAGTCGATAGGTTGCCGAATAAAAACGGATATTGCCGGTTTTATCCGCTAACTCCGCGTTATCAATGCTGATCGGACGATCATCAACTAGGCGAGGATCCGTGAAACCGTGTTTGCGTGACAATTGCAAGAAATCATTCCAATACAACGCACCGCTTAAACATTCTCCGTAAAGCACTGGATCATGAATCAATTCCACCGGAATACGTCGGTCACTGTACACATCGGAAAAGTACAATTCGCTACCGGGTTTCAGCACGCGAAAAGCTTCGCGCAATACTGCCGGTTTATCCGGTGCCAAATTAATGGCGCAATTAGACACAATTATATCCACGCTGGCATCCGCCAATTTAAGCTCGTCCAAGCGCTCAATATAACCATGCAAAAAAAGGACATTGCTGCGTTTGTGGCCAAAAGTCTTTTGGTGATACTTTTTATGCTGTCGCGCCACCGCCAGCTGTTCCTCCGTCATATCCACTCCAATGACCTGGCCCTTCTCACCCACCAATTGCGACAACACATATACATCACGCCCTGCACCGCACCCCAGATCCAGGATAGTCAAACCCTCAAGTAACTCAGGCAGAACCAGGCCACAACCGTAATAGCGCATCAATACATCATCGTGTACTCGCGCCATCAATGGTTTGACAAAATTTGGCAGACTCGCATCCGTGCAGCACGCATTGGTTTGCAAATCGTGGGTACCGGTTAGTGTCTCACCATAATATTTCTGAACAATTTCTTGCATGGTATTCCTTATAATTGAAGTTATAGGTGTGTTTTTGTAATTCTTGAAATATTTTTAGAGTGATAAAGTGATGCCAAATCATGCGGTGTAACGCCACAAGCAAAGCTCAACGCTAATTTACGGTTATTCCAGGTACGTCGCCACCAACCATCACACTGCCACCGATATGAATCAACAAATATGGGTTCACGCAATGGAAGAAATTTCCCCACACAACGCGCACTACGCACCAAAGGTACTTCCTCAAATAATGGCCAGGGAGCATGACCTCCAACTTGGATATAAGTCTGCCGTGAGATAAAAAGTCCTTGATCTCCATAAGGAACACCGCCAAAACGACACCGTAAGGCAATAGTGAACTCCAAAACGAGCGTTGACCAGGTGCGCGGAGCATCAAAACGGAAGCGGAAATAACCCCCTACCGCATCTTGCTTAAAAGCTGCTGCTATTGCAGCCAACGGATTCATTGACAAACGGGCATCTGCATGTAAAAACCATAGGACATCACCTCGTGCTAAGGCAGCTCCGGCCAGGAACTGTCGCCCTCGACAGGGCTCACTCGCAAACCAAGAAGCTTGATACTGATTACAAATTTCACGGCATTTCCTACTATCTGCGCCATCGACAACAATAATTTCTGCTGGGTGATGTGGCAATTGATGCAATTGCTTAAGCAAATGCGTCAATCTCACTTCATCATGGCACCAAGGAATAATGACGCTAACGCTAGGCATGCTTTATTTCCTTCACTTGAATAAGATTAATGTGTACCGGGCGTTGTGCGTCACCTGACACCGGAACCTTTAACCCGGCTATTTCATAAATTTGCGTGATGATCATGCAGAATCTTGATAATAGGAAAGTTTTGAAAAAGAGTGTTGTAGTGACTCATACATCCGGTTGAGAAAAATCTTTCTTATTAATCAAAAGGCAAGTGAAAGCATGTGCCAATTCATGAAATATTCGGACGCCCATTCAATTACCTGGTTATCGTTATCACGGTTGCTGATACCATAGCAATGTCGTGCCATCTTGCTTGCTACATTCATTGCTTTACCAGATTGCGCAAATTAAGCGCACTTTGACTGCTATCACCTGCTTTACCCACTGCTTCTTCAATAGCAATACGAGCGACTTCATCATTATGTATCAGGTAGTTTAACGCCGCGACCATGAAAGCTGCATCGGAATATCTATTTCCATCAGAATTACGTAAACGCAGATTAAATTCAGCGATGAGATTATCAATACTGACACGAAGTGATTGTTCAATATTGACATAGTGCAAAGAATTTGGATCAATACTAAAGGCACGGCGCATGGCCCAAACTGCTCTATCCAGATCACCTTGCATGGCTGTCGATAAGGCAAAACCCACTTTAGGCACCCCGTCTTCCTGGTGTCGCCCCGCCTGGCCAGCAAACACTCCCAGTGCTACCTTGGCATTGTTTTGCGCTAACAGTTGCCAACCTAAATTGCCGGTCACATTATTTCCAGCACCTTTTTCTATGTAACGGGTCTCGGTTGAATTGCTGTTGTAGGTATTATATAAATTTGTATTACTTGAATAAGGATTTGGACCAACATTCCTGTTTATGTATGTGGTGGATGGAGCATTTCTTGGTGAATAGCCTGTATAGACACGAGGCGAAGAATATCTGGAAGTAAAGGAATAACTCCGGGGATAATAATTATAGCTAGGCTGATAGCTGTAACGACAGCCGCCACCATAACCTCTATTGTAATTTCCAAAATGTCGATGGCTTCCTCCAAAGTGCACATGACCGCCGAAATGTCCTCCGTGCACACCATGACCGCCATGATGCCAGCCACCACTGACGGCAACTGTTGGCACTGCTAATCCACCCATGCAAATAATAAGGATTACTATCCGTATATAAAACTTCAGATTATTACTTTTGTTGTCACAACTATTAGTGTTCATAACCGCCCCTCACATGATTGCTCTAAAGTGGATCCCTCAAAAATAAAAAACAGTAATATATTGAATAATAAATATTAATTCATTACATACAGTGAAATGGGACTGCTCCGGCTCTCTGTTTCTTTTTTTGCTCCTATTTCCGGCAGAGTTTTTTCTGTTTTTACTGTATTTATCCACAATTCCTGCTCCACCTCCACCTTCGCCTCCACCATTAAGCCATGATAAAACAGGCAGACTGCAATCCAGCACAACAGCTTCTCCATAGCAGCAACAATTATGTGTAATCCCGGGATAGTGTGCCCAAGAGCCATAATCAATCCCGGTTAAGTAAACAAACTAACCATTGCATGACTTAACCATTAGTCGATAACAAATAAAATTCCTTACATTAATTGAGCTAGATCCGATTTAGTGGGCGGACAAGTATTTCGAGAATGCTATATTTTTCTCAAGTTTTAGCGAAATCAGCAGGGATTTGATTAAATTCACGGTTAAGCAGGTTAGGTGCAATTTGACCAGGTCAGTTACAAACGTTGGTAAATCGACTTCTTACAATAGCGACATTGAGCTAACGGTCAAGGATCGTTACGTGACAGTAATTGAGACAGGTGTCGTTCCAATTACTAAAAGCATAGCCCTTTCTTCATCTCCAGTTGACGGGCAAACTGAGAACAAAGGTAGCAGCGTGAAAAAATTGATAAAAAAGTAATCAATATTTATTCATAGTTATTGAACTTGCGTATTGGCAATTTCGTGGATAAATCACTACGGATTATTTTCGGATTTTGTACCCTGTTTTTAGCATTCGCAATGTGCACCACGATACCGCCAGGAACCAAGCCACCAGAATCCCAAGGCTGAGGTAAGGTGAAACATCCGAGGCACGAAAGAAGCCGTAGCGAAACCCGTCTACCATGTAGAAAAACGGATTCATATACGATAATCCTTGCCAGAATGGAGGCAACGAGGAAATCGTATAGAATACCCCCGATAAAAATGTCAGTGGCAGGATGATAAAGTTTTGCAACGCAGCAAGCTGCTCAAATTTTTCCGCCCAGATTCCCGCAATGATGCCTAAGGCGCCCAGTAACGCAGTGCCCATCAAGGCAAATGCGAATACCCATGCGAACGAGTACAGGGGAAGTTCAAAAAACGCCAGCGTCACCACGCAGATACCCAGTCCTACCAGCAGACCACGAACGACCGATGCCAGTACATAAGCAGTGAATATTTCCTGGTAAGAAAGCGGCGATAACAGCATGAAGATGTGATTACCCGAGACCGTCGATTGAATCAGGCTTGATGAGGAGTTAGCAAAAGCGTTCTGCAACATAGCCATTATGACCAACCCCGGGATCAGAAAAACCGTGTAGGTTACACTGGGATAAACCTGCACTCTTTCTTCCAACACGTGAGAAAAAATCAACAGATATAGCAAGGTAGACAGCATGGGTGCAAATACGGTCTGGAGACCGACTTTCCAGAACCGCAGCAGTTCCTTGTAGAACAATGTAAGAAATCCATTCATACCGATGCAGATTCCAGATTCTCTGTCCCATGCATGAGTTTTACGAACACTTCTTCCAGATCAGGTTGCAATATCTGCATATCCAGAATTTGGATCTGGGCCGCGTGTAATGCTGTCATTACATTTTCAAGCTGAGAGTATCCCTCGATCGCCAGAATGTAGGAGCCTTGGTCGTGGTTGATTGTCAGTAACTGTAACGCTGTTGGCAGCGTATCGGGAGATAACCGCAGGCGTATCCGGAGTCCGGAAATATTGCTGATGAGATTTCTGACACTGTCAAGAACAATGATACTGCCATTTTTGAGCATTGCCACGCGGTTGCATAAAGCCTCTGCTTCTTCGAGATAATGCGTAGTGAGTACAATGGTATGACCGTTGCGGTTTAATTGCTTGATGAAACGCCAAAGGGCCTGGCGCAATTCCACATCTACGCCTGCGGTGGGTTCATCCAAAACGATTACCTGGGGCTTGTGGACCAATGCCTGCGCTACCAGTACGCGCCGCTTCATGCCGCCGGACAGCAAACGCATGTTGGTATCTGCTTTATCGGCAAGGTCGAGATGGTGGATTATCTCGTCTATCCAGTCATTATTCCTTTTCATGCCGAAATAGCCGGATTGAAACACAAGTGTTTCCCGAACGGTAAAGAACGGATCAAATACCAACTCCTGCGGCACCACGCCCAGCATGCGACGTGCTTCACGGTACCCGGAGACGACATCATGCCCCATTACCCTGACACTGCCGCTGTTGGCAAGGGCAAGACCTGCGATGATATTGATCAGCGTCGTCTTTCCCGCCCCATTAGGACCAAGCAAAGCAAAGAATTCGCCGGCATTGATTTCGAGATCAATACCGTACAAGGCATGCAACGTACCGAAGCGCTTATGCACCTGCCTAACTTCGATTGCCGGTATCATGGAGAAAGTTCCGTTTCAAGTGAAGGAATGACAATTGCGTATCGCCCGACTATACGGCTTTCGGACGCAACTACTACACAGGCTGCCGCACCACGCATCATGGCCACGTTCGGGCACTTATAAGTCCTGATGGAATCCCGCTGGTCAAGAACAAAGGTGGGTTTCATTATATTGAGCGATCATCCTGTTACCGGAAATGAGCCTCAGCATAGCCATTCATTGCCGGTGCTTGCGCTGTTTGCATGCGTTTACGAAATTCGTCGAGCAGCAGCTTCGACCCCGGTGTCCGGCAAGTTCTGAAGCAAGTGCAACTCCCGGGAATGAACGATGCTGGATGAGGCACCTTGCGAGAAATAGTTGCTCAGGTATTGATCGAAAGAGATTTCATCCGTGGTCTCGAGCTGTTTCTGTTGCGCCAGCGATGCCTCGACCTGGAGATCAAAATTCCTCTTTATTGCTGCATCCAGCGCGGTATTCCTGAAATAACGGGTGTAATCCTCGGATTTCTGCAATACCAGCTCGGTAATTGACATCTTTTGCGCGCGCATGACCGTCAGCATCCTTGCTGAAGCTGTCAACTCGGGAGAGCGAATTTTTTCGATCTGCTGGTGCAATGCGCGGGTGTAGGGAATATCGGCATTGCCGCTATCCAAGATCTCGCAGATCTCCTGCATCTGCTCACACAGCATCAGGGCCCACTGCTGCAGCGGGACTTCACGCCTGTTGTCCAGCAGCTTAAGCCTTGGGTCCCTGCCGCGATTAGCCACCAACAATACGTTATTGCTGATCTCGGTATGCTGCTTCAAGTCATGCCCTGAATTGGACTGGAACAAACAGAAAAGACTTAGCGCTTCAAGAAAACGCATGGTTTCGAGCGCAATGCCCGCAGGTTCAAACACATCAACATCTACGGAGCGTATTTCAACATATTGAATCCCCCGGCTTCCCAGCGCCTGCAGCGGCCTCTCTCCGGATCGCGTCGGCTGTTTCGGTCGCACCGAAGTGTAATACTCATTCTCGATTTGCAAGAAATGGGTATTCAATTGCCGGTACCCGTTACCTGCCTTAATCCCGATTTTTTCATACCCAAGATAAGGTATCATCGTTGCCTTGCTCAAACCCCGTATGTATTCCTCGAGGCTGTTGAAGGAAATATGAAACATTGATTGAACGGGATTCAAATAGCCTATCTCGCTCATCCTCAACGAGGTGGCAAAGGGTTTGTAGCAGGAAGTCTCGTCAAATTCCTGTAACGTACGGGAATAAACAGAATTGCGGCTATCCAGGAAATTTTTGCTCACTGCCGGGGACGAGCCGAATAAATATAGGATAAGCCAGCCATAACGCTGCAGGTTTCTGATCATTCTCATATAAGCCTGCGTCGTGAAGGATTGCAGATCGCCGACATTTTTCATCGAATGCTGGTATTGCGGCCAGAATGTCTCGGGAAGCGAGTAGTTGAAATGGATCCCGGCGATGACCTGCATACAGCGGCCATAGCGATAGCTTAAGCCCTGTCTGTAGATGTGCTTCATCCTCCCGACATTGGATGAACCATATTCGGCGATGGGAATGGCAGAGTCCCGCAAATCGCCGACAGGCATACTGGCCGCCAGCAACAATTCGTCATTGATATTGGCGCAGACATATTTATGCAAGTCCATCAAGGAATCCAACACTTCTGTTTCATCTGATAATGCTGGCGTGATCAACTCAAGTAAGGCCTCAGAATAATCAGTTGTAATACTCGGATGAGTCAACGCGGCTCCAAGCTGAAGCGGATGAGGTGACAATGATATTGATCCCTCACGGTTAATTCGGAGGCTTTCTTTCTCGATGCCTTTCAAGCCATGAATTAATAACGGCCGAAGAGATTCGTCGATAGTTGTTGTGCGCTCGCTGCAAGATAATTGTTTTGACATTTATTCTCTCCGATATTACTTGCAATAAACAAGTACAGACCTTTGCAAAACCCTGTTTTTTAAAATTATAAAAACAATGGGTTATAAATCACAAAAAGGACTTTCGCAAAAGTTTCAAGTAGTCAAAGTATAAGCCTGGAAGCGTATAGGTGGTAGTCTGCTGATTCGGTTATCAGAGTTCTGTTTTTGAAACGATGGGGGTGCGATAGCAGAAATGGATCCGTTGCGCAGGTTCCGGTAGCTTTCTTAGTCCTCATGCAGCATCTCGAAACGCTGTGCGAGAAAATCGATCAATGCTCGCACGGATGGCAAAAGACCGCGCCTGGACGGAAACACCGCATGAATGATTTCCTGGCACGGCGCCCAGTCCGGTACAAGCCTGACGAGCGTGCCCGCCGCTAGTTGATTCCGTGCCATGACCATCGGCAGCTGCACTACACCCACACCGGCCACCGCGGCATCTCTCAGCGCAATCATGTCCGTCGTCACGAAGCGTGGCGTGTGATGAAGCGTAACGTTTGCACCATCTGGCCCAAGCAGCGCCCAAGCGTGAATTTGTTGCAGGATCCCCAGGCCAAGGCTCGGCCAGTTGCTCAAAGCACCTGGTGCATCAGGGAGGCCAAACCGATGAACAAGAACAGGGCTGGCTACCAAGCATTGGCCTCGATCAGCCAGAACACGCATAACCAGGTTACTGTCTTGCAGGGGCGGAGGTCGTACACGAAGGGCAACATCCACCGACTCACTGACCAAATCGACACGTCGGTTGGTCGCCTCCATCTGCACCGTGACGTGCGGATAGCGCACCATGAAATCGGCCAGCATTGTTCCCACATAAGCATTTACCAGCGGTATGGGGCATGTCATCCGGATTACACCCCGGGGTTCGGCTGTTAGCGTATCTATTGTTTCCTGAGCTCTTTCAGCTTCTACCAGCATCGCCTTGCAATGCATGTAATAAGCCTCGCCGGCATCGGTAACTGCAAAGTGACGTGTCGAGCGTTGGATCAGGCGCACACCCAAGCGTTCTTCCAACTTGGCGATACGGCGGCTAAGCTTCGATTTCGGCATGCCCAAGGCCCGGCCTGCCGGAGCAAAGCCGCCATGATCCACGGCTTGGACGTAGTAGTAGAGATCATTCAGGTCTTGCATA
>NZ_CADEGP010000042.1 GCF_902826915.1 uncultured Nitrosomonas sp. | reverse complement strand
CTCAGCATGATCGAAGGCGTCATGCAAGTTTCCGAAATGCAAGCACGCGATATCATGGTGCCGCGCTCGCAAATGGACGTTGTCGATATCAGCAAGAAACCGGAACAATTCATTCCATTTGTCATCGAAGCTGCACATTCCCGTTTTCCGGTTATAGAAGGCAGCGAAGATGAAATTATTGGCATACTGCTGGCCAAGGATTTACTGCGCTATTACGCCGACCCGGAAGAATTCAATATCCGCGACATGTTGCGCCCAGCTGTATTCATTCCCGAATCCAAGCGGCTCAATATACTGCTCAAGGAATTTCGCAGCAATCGCAACCATATGGCTATCGTAGTGAATGAATATGGAGGAATGGCTGGCCTAGTGACAATTGAAGATGTACTCGAACAGATTGTAGGAGAAATTGAAGACGAATATGACTTTGATGATGAAGAAGATAACATCGTCATGGAATCGGATGGACTATACCGTGTCAAGGCAACCACTGAAATTGACAACTTCAATGAAGTGCTCGGCACAAACTTCAGCAACGAAGATTGCGACACCATAGGCGGGTTGGTGCTCAACAAATTTGGCCGTTTGCCTAACCGTAGCGAATCAGTCGAGATCGGTCACTTTAAATTCACCGTGCAGCGGGTTGATAGCCGTCGCTTACATGTACTTAAAGTGGAAAAACTTGCAGCAGAAGCAGAAACACCAGCTGAATAAGTGCGTTCATACAACCTGGCGCATTTATATTTCTCCGATATATGACTAGAATCACCACCCGTTCGTATGATTTGCAATCTTTCCAGACACTGAGCAGCTGCGGATTGCATCCGGTACTCGCACGCATTTTTGCAGCACGTGGTATTGAAAACTCAAGCCAACTTGAAACCGAACTCACACGCCTGATCCCATTCGAGCAACTCAAAAATATCACGCTAACCGCGGCCTTGCTTGCCGACGCCATTGCCACGAAGAAGCGGCTGTTGATTGTGGCCGATTATGACTCCGACGGCGCTACGGCATGCGCAGTAGGCATCCGTATTTTACGCAAGCTTGGTGCCACGATTGACTATCTGGTACCCAATCGGTTTGAATTCGGATATGGCCTGACTCCGGAAATCGTATATCTGGCACACGAAACCAAACAACCTGATCTACTGATCACCGTCGATAACGGTATCGCCAGCGTTGAAGGTGTAGCAGAAGCCAACCGCCTGGGCATGCAAGTGATAATCACCGATCATCACTTGCCCGGCGATGAGTTGCCTGCGGCCATGGCCATTATCAATCCCAATCAACCGGACTGTCCTTTTCCAAGCAAAAGTATCGCCGGTGTGGGCGTCATTTTCTATTTAATGCTAGCACTGCGCGCAGAATTACGTCAACGCGGTGCTTTCGCAACAAACCAAGAACCGAATCTTGCCAGCTTCCTGGATCTGGTAGCGCTGGGTACCGTCGCCGATGTTGTCAAGCTGGATAGTAATAACCGTATCCTGGTGCAACAAGGCTTACAGCGGATTCGGAAAGGACGCGCTTGTACAGGTATCAACGCACTCTTGCAAGTATCACGGCGTGATTATTCGCAAATCTCCACCTATGAGCTGGGCTTTATGCTGGGACCGAGACTCAATGCAGCCGGGCGATTGGACGATATGTCACTGGGCATTGAATGTTTGATTACCGATGACGAAACCTATGCACTGGAAATTGCCAAACAACTGGACGAACTGAATCAGCAGCGTCGAGAAATTGAATCCACCATGCAAGAAAGCGCACTGACCAAGCTGGAAGACATCCTGAAAACCCGTTGCCAAGAAATCCAGACCGCTTATAGCATCTGCTTGTTCGATCAGGATTGGCACCAAGGTGTCATCGGCATACTCGCATCACGCATCAAGGACAAACATCACCGTCCGGTAATCACTTTCGCACCGGGCAATTATGGTGAAATCAAAGGCTCCGGGCGATCAATCAATGGCTTTCATTTGCGCGACGCACTGGATTTGGTCGCAAAACAATATCCCGAACTGATACTAAAATTCGGCGGTCACGCCGCTGCTGCCGGATTGACTATCAATAGTGAGGACTTTGAGAAATTTCGTGACGCCTTCGAACAAATAGCACAAATCTTGCTGACGCCTGCCGATTTGACACAAGTAATCGAAACGGATGGTGATCTGGAGCTTACTGAAATCAACCTGGAGTTGGCACAATATCTCGATCGTCAGGTGTGGGGACAAGGCTTCCCTCAACCCTCATTCAACGCACGGTTTTATGTTGAAAGCCAACGCATTGTCGGTGAAAAACACCTGAAGCTGAAACTAAGAAAACTGGATGCTGCAAACGGTGATCAATCAGCGCAACTGCCACGAAAATCGAATGATACTTACGACGGCATTCTGTTTTTCCAGAGCGACCCGCTACCTGATGTCATCGATGCCGTTTATCGACTGCAGATCAATGAATACAATGGCAAAACTTCTTTGCAATTTCTGCTCGAACACTGGTTTCATCCAGACTCACCGGCAATCGACAATGAGCACTGAATTCACACTCAATGGCGAATTAGCCGCGTTGCCGCATTTCCTGACCAGTTTAGCGATTGGCTTACTGATTGGGTTGGAACGTGAGCGTAGTCCGGGATCGCGAGCAGGACTAAGAACTTTCGCGTTAGTCGCATTATTCGGCACACTGGCTGCAATGCTGTCGGAAAAAGCCACGCCATGGCTTCTGCTGGGTGGTTTACTGATTGTCGGTCTGATGACCATCGCAGCCTATTTTCGCACTAAAGACGAAAACGCAGATCCAGGCACTACCACAGTTGCCGCGATTCTAGTCTGCTATGGTTTGGGTGCCACAGTATGGTACGGCTACAGTAACTTAGCCGTCATGCTGGCCATTATCACCACCATATTACTGTATTTCAAAACAGAGCTGCACGGCATAACCCAGAAGCTGAATCGACGCGATTTAATCTCAGTGCTACAGTTTGCCGTACTGACGTTTATCATCCTGCCAATCCTGCCGGATAACAATTACGGACCTTATGAAGCAACCAACCCCTATCAGATCTGGCTCATGGTAGTATTGATATCGGGCGTCAGTCTGGCGGGTTATATCGCCCTGCAACTGATCGGCCAACGTCATGGCGCTATCCTGGGCTTATTCGGCGGCTTAGTTTCTAGTACCGCCACAACGTTAGTATATGCGCGCCGCAGCGTTGAAAATCAAAGCTTCACCCAACTGGCTGTTGTTGTTATCCTGATCGCCAACCTGACTGTATTGATCCGTTTAGCCATTATTAGTGCAATCGTTTCTCCCGCCATATTGTCGCAGTTGTTGCCTGTTCTTGGCAGCGGCTTTCTATTGGGAGCGGGCATCACGGCTTACTGGTGGCACAAGCTAAATCGGCAGCAAGAAGCACCCATACCGGAAATCAAGAATCCCACTGAAATCCGTATAGCAGCAACCTTTGGATTGATTTACGGCATCGTCCTGTTCTGTTCCGCATGGCTTTCCGACATCGCAGGCAGCAGTGGATTATACGCCGTTGCACTGATCTCGGGCTTAACCGATGTCGATGCCATCACCCTATCAAGCTTGCGCTTATACGAACTGGACAAACTGGAAATCACGCAAACCGTGATGGCCATTTCACTGGGATTAATCTCCAACATCGGCTTCAAACTTGGACTGATTTTTTTCTTTGGTCACGCACTATTAGCACGACAGTGCATTTCGGGCATGCTGGCAACGGCTGGCGGAATTGGATTGGCGTTGCTGTTTCTGATCTGATCGACTGAAAGGAAAATATGATAAAGCGCCCAGCCTGGAGATAACTATTCTTGACAAAGATAATGAGTTTTTCCATCGATATCCGTGAAGAAGCCGGAGTGCGCACATTGCACTTCGGCTCCGACTGGATACAGGGCGCGATGCGCATCGCGCGTCCTTGGCGTTTGGAACTCGACTATACCCGGAAGATGATGACAAGCCTGTTACTGAGAGGTGATGCGCACTTTCCGCGTAAAGTGCTGCTGATCGGTCTTGGCGCAGCATCGCTGACCAAATTTATTTATCGCTACTATCCCCATGCGAAACTGACCGTGGTTGAAATCGAACCGCGCGTGGTAGCAGTGGCGAGGCAATTTTTCAAACTGCCGCAAGACCCGCTGCGTCTTAATATCGTGATTGCCGACGGTTCGCAGTATATCGCCGAGCACGACAAGACTTACGATCTGATTCTGGTGGATGGCTTCGGTGCCGATGCGCGACCCGGCGAACTGGATACGCTGCCGTTTTACCAGATGTGCCGCGCGCGATTGAACGATAATGGCATTCTTGTGGTGAATTTACTGGGGCGAAACCGCGGCTACCAGGCCAGCCTGGAGCGCATTAAAACCTCGTTCGACGAACGCGCACTGGCTTTCCCTTCCTGCGACAGCGGCAACGTCATTGCAGTTGCCGCGACCGGAGAAGAAATCAAAATTGCATTGAATGAACTCAAGGAACAGGCGCTCGAATTGAAAGAAAAAACCGGACTCAATCTGCTACCAACGCTAGTGCGCCTGGAACAGGCAAAATCTTGTCCGGGCGGAATCCTTGCGATTTAATAAAAGGTAAAAAGAGCTCTGTTTGGAGACAGATGACGAATTGAGAATATGACCGATAAATCCAGTATCTTGCTGTTTCTTAATCTATATTATTGATTCTATACCTGATTCCGTTTTACGTTTCGCTTGCATTTTCCATTTGATCCCGTTCTGCGTTTTTCTGTGTTTAAGTTCAACCAACCTGCTATCGCAGGTTGGCTGAAGCACCTTGTAGGTATCTACAAAGCAAGCACTTCAGTTAATACGGACTTGTCCCTGAGTGATGTTCACCATATACCGGTCAAATGCACGAAAAGTAAATGAAACCGGACGCTCTGCATATTCCATAGTACGCTTGCGCAGGATCTCGATGGCGATCTGCTCACCCAGGCGCAAGCTGCGAGTGTTGTCGCTGCGCCAGTGCACACCACCCATGGAACGGCCCATGGCAACGTTGCTGGCAATTTTATTGAGTTCGCCTCCGACCGTCATCTTGTCGGCGTCGGGCCCACAGTACTCCTGAGGCTCGCAGAAATCCTCAAGCATACCAACAGCCTTGCGGTAACCCGGTTGCAGAAGTTTCAGCATGGCTGCCGGCGGGTCTTTAGGAAAGCCATTATTGGCTCGAGCGAAAACATCTACCAATTTCTCATCCTCGTCGAACCAAGCTTTGAGTACCGTGACACAGGCGCCGGCGACAGTCGCATGCCCCGCGCCATAGGCCGGGTGATTTGGCGAACCGGCTGAAAACGCCATGGGTAGGAACAGGGTTTCGGTTCCACCGTTCTGCGTGGCATTGTGCGATGCCACAGCATCCAATGTATCGTTAAGTGCATTGTCGAAATTGCTGCAGGCTTGAACTGTTTCCGGCAGACCGTATGCGCGCGTCTTTCCCTTATATCCCTTGCGCTGCATTTGCAATAGTCCACCATACACTTCAGGGCGGCAGCGGCGGTGTACCATCCATTTTTGACGCCAGACAACCTTAAGCGCACGGCTGGCAACCTCAGAAACCAATGTCAGCAGATCCGGCCCCCCCAAGGTGGCAAACCCACCCTCACGCGAAAAACGATTCCCGCGATAAGGATTGCCAGCATCAAGAGATGCATTAACTCCATCTAGAAACAGTGCCGCATTGAAGTAGGCCTGGTGCAGCGCATCGCGATTGACGAAGCGCGCGAGGTCGCGCATGGTCGAAATGTAGCGTTTTATCACCGGCCCGTTTGCAGTGCCGTCGGTTGTTGGGTAATACATGTTGACAGGGCAATTGCGCTGGTCTGCATAGTTATTACAAATTCCATAGTCGCGACCATATTTATCTTTACCGGTGTTTTGTGCAAGTAACCAATCGCCGTGCGTAATCAAAAAATCACGCTTGGCGATATAGGGTACTAGCTTCTGATCGATCGTCTGCACGCCGTATCCGATCGGACGGATGAAGAATTGACTAACTAATGGGCCAACATCCTCGCCGAACAATCCGGTACGGAAAAGCGTTTTTAGCCGTATATCTGCGCCGCCACTGCCGGACTGAAGATCAAACGTGGTACGCAAACGACCGGAATCGGTGTCATGACGGATGGCGCAGTCGAACATCGTATTTACGGCGTTACGTGCCGCACTGACGCGATCATTGACGTTATAGCCAAGCTTATCCGGCCCAACGCCATCGTGTGCGGATATATCCACACCGCAGTCCATTTGTGGCTCACAGTGTTGTTGGAATGCAAGCAGCGGTGCATCACGCAGCAAGGCCATCCAGTAGAGTTCGACCATTTCAGCGGCAGTACTGATCGACCGGCAGCCCGGTGCGGGCAACATCTCGAGCGATTTCGGATCGGGGCCATGCGTTTCAGTTGATGCACCTGCCATCGGACTGGTGAACTTCGCGGCCGACTTCTTGAGAGTGGGGGCCACGCAGGACTCGAATAGGCTTTGATCCGGGCTACTGACAGGTCCTTTGGGCACCTCCTCGAAATTGATCGGCATGCCCGCTTCGATTTGTATACAAGTGCGCTCAAATTTGCGGTAAGCAGCCTCATCAACTTCACCATACTCGTTGTGGGGCAGTGTTTTATGGAAGTTTCCGATGAACGGTGCATTCGTTTGATCTTGCGCTGGTGAGCCGGGATTAACCGGTTCGGAGGTTACAAGATTCTCATCGCTATTGGGTGTAGGAAACGTCATTTGATACTCCTTCTTAATCATGTTGAAGAAAAGACATAGCTTTTTGAAGTCTGAAGCCACGTCGAATTGAGAACGTGGAAGTATCGTGAATACATTGAAACACTAGGCCACGCTTATTACCATCCATAAACTGGGTTACTGTGTTCAAGCCTGAATTAAGCTGCACCGCAACCGCCTTCCCTGCTTCTTGGCTGTAGTCACAAATGATCAGGACTACGGCAACCATTAAACCAAAATCGAACGCGCTGGGCTATGACTTTTCGCACACCGAGCGTGAAGTCAATGTACTGCGTTACCGGGGTAAACCCAAAGCACATACTTGGCATATTTTACAAGCTATAGAATACAATCTGAAAAGGCTGCCTGGATTGTATGTTAATAGGCAGATACAATTGCAATCATAGGAGAAATGCGCCTTCTGGCGCCGGTAATGATCAATGAGAGCGATTGTTCGCGTGATTTGAACCAAGAAATCACTAAGAAATATTCTAATACTCACAAAAAAATCAGAAATTGTTATGAATCCAAAAATTCGTTGAATTTTGCAAAAGTCTCCCACCATGCTCTGAATGCTGGATAAATGAATATTGGAACCCGGACTACGAAATACTTATCTGTATCGGTTTTTATTGACATTAGCTCTCAGTCAAATCAATATCATTACAGATAATCAATTTATAACCAAGGCATTGTGTTAGACATTCAATCTTTAACCTACTTACAGGGTGGCCTTCCGTTGCTGGAGAATTGCAATTTACAAATTTTTTCCAATCAGCGTATCGGCCTGGTCGGTAAGAATGGCAGCGGCAAATCAACTTTGTTCCAGTTAATTCGCGGGGTGCTCAAACCCGATAGCGGAGAGGTGAGTTTCCAGTCTGGAAAAACGGTCGCCTTTGTCGAGCAGGAGATTATTGATTCTGATCAACCCGCTATTGCTTTTGTGCTGGATGGCGATGTAGAGCTACGGCAACTGGAAAAAATCCTGGCGCAGGTCGAACATGACGCAGCCTGGTTTGATGCACAACAACGTTATGAAACGATCGGTGGTTATAGCGCACGGTCACGGGCGGCGCAGTTATTGAATGGACTGGGGTTCGCTAATCCTACCCTGGAGAAACCGGTCAGTCATTTTTCTGGCGGCTGGCGCATGCGCTTGAATCTGGCTCGGGCTTTAATGCATCGCGCTGACTTGTTGTTGCTGGATGAGCCTACCAATCATTTGGATCTTGAAGCTATTCTTTGGCTGGAGCAGTATTTGACGCGATATCCGGGAAGCGTGATCGTTGTTTCTCACGACCGCGAATTTCTTAATGCTTGCGTGCATCGCATTGCGCATATCAACAATCGGCAAATTGACTGCTATAGCGGCAATTATGATGATTTTGAACGCGCGCGCGCTGAACATCTTGCGCAGCATGCACAGGCCTTCCAGCAGCAGCAAAAACAGATTGCGCATATGGAGGATTTTGTGCGGCGCTTTCGCGCCAAGGCGACCAAAGCGAAACAGGCACAAAGCCGGATTAAAGCCCTGGATCGCCTGGCGCGTCTGGCGCCACTCCATATTGAAGATGGCCATTTCGGGCTACAGATTGAAGCGCCCGAGCGCAGCCCTGATGTTTTGCTACGTATCAAAGACATGAGCTTTGGTTACGACGACCATCAACTTTTCCGACATGTGAATATTGTTTTGCAGGCAGGTGCGCGCATTGCATTGCTGGGACCGAACGGAGCCGGAAAATCCACCCTGATAAAGTTAATGACCGGGGAAATCAAACCCGTGTCGGGTGTAATTGAACGAGCACCCAATATTGGCATTGGTTACTTCGCTCAGCATCAGCTGGAAAATCTGGACGGTGAATCAACACCTTTGCAACACATGAAACAACTTGATCCAGCACAAACCGAACTGAGCTTGAGAAATTTTCTCGGCAGATTTGGCTTGGGTGGTAATCACGAGGATCGCCCGGTGGCAACTTTCTCCGGTGGGGAAAAGAGCCGTTTGGCGCTGGCAATGCTGGCATGGCAAAAACCCCATTTTCTGCTGCTCGATGAGCCCACAAATCACTTAGATTTGGATATGCGCGACGCTCTAACGCTGGCATTGGAAGCTTATACCGGGGCTGTGGTGCTGGTCTCGCATGATCGTAGCCTAGTGCGCGCGGTAGCGGATGAATTATGGCTGGTGGCAGATGGTCAAGCACAATTGCTGGATGGTGATCTGGAAGATTATAAGCGCTGGATAGAAGCCCGTCGCGCCAGAGATGCTGAAGAGTCGCGATCATCCGCGCCTAAAAATCAAACTAAGGTATCAACCAAGCCAAATAGAAAGAACCTGTTGTCTAAGCAATCAAAGCTTGAAGTTGCCTTGACGATTGCACAAAAAGAGTTGGCTGAAGCCAATCGCCAGCTCGCAGATCCGGCTACGTATATGAACCGTTCCCGGAATGAAATTGATCAACTGAGTGAGACTCTCGTCAAACTCGAGAAGAAAGTAATGGAATTGGAGGAAAGTTGGCTGGAACTGGAAATGGCGTTAGAAGAGTAGCGCAGAGGATATCTGGACAGCCTGCAAACCAAGTTTTGTTTAAACTTGCATATTCATAATTTCCTGGTAAGCAGTCACCAGTTTATTTCTGACTTGAACCATCGATTGAAATGAAACATTGGCCTTTTGCAATGAGATCATCACTTCATGCAAGTCGACATTAGATTGATCACTGACAAACTGTTCACTCATCTTGCCAGCATTCAGCTGGGCATTATTGACTTGATCAACAGCCGCTTGCAGTTTCTCGCTAAAATTGACGCTTGCAACCTCATCAAGGTTGGATTGTTTTTTTGCGCCGGAAGCAAGCGCTGAAGCTGCCTGTAATTGCTGCAATATGTTATCAATTCCGGTATTGTCCATCATTCACCTCACCATTAACCTTCTAAAGTATCGCACAAAGATTACAAAACATTCAATCGATTATATCAAACAACCTGTAACTATCTATAGGCAATATGTACTACGTTGTCATACGGTACTGCTGCAACTTATACCGTAAGGTTCGCTCTGAAATGCCTAACTTTTTAACGGCTAGTTTTCTGGAACCATTAACTGCCTCGAGTGTTTCTAAAATATGCTTTCGTTCGAGTGCCTTGATATCCTGAACCGGCGATTCCGCATTATTTGTATTTGTTTCTTGCACTGAAACGGTCTCCGGCAAATGAATATGTTCAGTATCAATCCTATTATCCATTGCCAGAATGGCCGCACGCTGTATTACATTTTCCAGTTCCCGAACATTGCCCGGCCAGGAATATTGCGTCAATTTCTTTATTGCGCCATGCGCTATTCTGCAAGGTGGTTTTTCTGAGTCGATTGCCGCTGCAGCTAGTATACGTTGCACTAGAGGTTCAATATCTAATGGTCGCTCTCGTAATGATGGAATTTCAATAGGAAAAACATTGAGTCGATAATACAGATCTTCACGGAACCGGCCATTTTTCACCATTGCCATCATGTCACGGTTCGAGGTTGCCAAAACACGGATATCCAATTTGATGGTTTTATGTCCGCCTACTCTCTCCACTTCCCTTTCCTGCAATACACGTAATAGTTTTGCTTGTAACTCTAGGGGCATTTCAGAAATCTCATCCAGCAACAATGTACCGCCTTGTGCTTGCTCAAATTTTCCGGGCTGAGCCTGTGCCGCACCTGTAAACGAACCTTTTTCATATCCAAATAGCGTAGCCTCCAGAAGATTCTCTGGAATAGCCGCACAATTGATCGCTACAAATGGTTTAGCAGCGCGTAATGAATGTTGATGAATAAAACGTGCGATCACTTCCTTTCCACAGCCACTTTCACCCGTCAACATGACGGTCGCAGGTGATTGCGCAACTCGCTTGGCCAGTGACAGTAATGACCGTGTGCATGGATCTTTAGCCACCACTTTATCGTCCTGTTCGGATTCAGATAATGCATAGCGTTTAATTTGAGCCAGCAGGCTATCCGGATCAAAAGGTTTCAGTAAATAATCACAGGCACCGATACGCATTGCAGCAACTGCTTTTTCGATATCCGCGTAAGCGGTCATTAACAATACGGGCAATTCCGGATCGAATGCTTTGATTTTTGTTAACAATGTAAATCCATCAATGGGTTTCATTTGAACATCGCTAACCACCATTCCTATCTGACGCTCTTGCAACACTTGCATGGCATCATCTCCATTGGACGCCGCAGAGGTCTCATAGCCACTTAATTTCAGGGAAGTGCAGATTGCTTCCAATAAGTCTTGGTCGTCTTCTACGACTAGAATAGGTAATGTTTTCATTGCTTCAATCTCCATTGCATCTTGGCAGATGTATTACAAACTCAGTACCGGTATCGATCGAAGAGTTGATTTGTATACTGCCGCTCATAGACTGTATGACGCTTCTAACAATGGCCAAACCTAAGCCAGTGCCCTCGGAACGCGTGGTAAAAAAAGGCTCAAACAATCTTTCTTGTAGTATCGAATCAATACCTGGTCCATTATCGAGGACACTGAAAACGATATTTGACTGTTCTAAACGAGTTGTGAGAGAAATTTGACTGCCTGCAGGCGATGCTTGAATTGCATTTTCCAGAAGATTAATTAGTGCACCGCATAAGGCCTGGCGATCAGTTACCAAAAATTCGCCTGCGCTATTATCATTCACCGTAAATTGCAAACCAAGCTGTTTCATTTGCGGCTCGATAACCTGTTGTAATTCTGCCACCAAGTCACTAATGACAAATGTTTCAAGTGGATTTGTTTCACCTTTTACAAAACGCAGCATATCTTTCGTTAAGTGCTCCAGATGATGTAAGCGTTCAACCGTTTTTGCTGCAAGTTTTTGTCGTTCACTTGGAGCCAAAGTATCACTTCCCAGGTGATTAGCATAGATTAATGCGGTTGAAAGCGGGGTACGCAATTGATGTGCAAGATTTGCTGCCATTTCTCCCATAGCGGTTAGCCGTTGATTACGTCTGATTTGCTCCTGTACCGCATAAGCTTCAGTAATGTCGTTGACTAACAGGATTCTTCTTCCGGCTGAATCGGTCGCGCTGCTTTCAATCCGGATACGCCGTTGTTCGGATGTTGTTTGCAATGTAACGTGCCATTCATTAATCAATCCTGTAGATGATAACCGTCTCTGAGACACCTGTTGCCACATCATACCCAGCAAGGGATCACCGAGTATATTGATTGCCGCAGGATTAACTTTCTCAATGCATTCTTTTGCATCAAGTGAAATCACTCCACCCGGCAAGGCGTTCAACAAAAGGCTTAACTGCTGAGATAAATTTTCTTTCGCAATTAGTTGCTTGTGCAATTCGCCATTTGCAAGCGCCAATTCCTGAGTCAATTCCGCGACTTGTTGCTGCAATTCCTGATAGGCACTGGACAACTGCTCTGATGCCTCATTAAATGCAGCAAATGCAAGCTGCAGTTGCTCTGGATCTAATGGTATCGATTGGATGTCAACAGACTTTCTAGTTTGCACTTGCTTAGATTAGCCATTGGTAGAAATTGCCGATAGCTTAACATTGTTACCAGTGCCGATAATGACGCGAATAAGGCGGGCAAAGCTATTCTTTTTGAGCAATCAGATTTTGCGAATTTATCGATAATCATCACATTAATAAAAATCTATTCAGAACTTAAGTAATCCAGTTATAAATAGCTATTCATTTACGGTATTACTCTATAGGAATTGAATCGAAATGCTGAAACGTATTGCTTGCTAAGTAACAACGATTTTTGAAAACATAAGTTACGTAATTTTCTGGTAAAAACATCACTCTGATTGAGAAGTAATTTGGGAATAAGTAGGAGAATAGTAAGTGGCGACAGTACCTAGTGAGACCAATGCAGCCCCCCCCGCTGTAACAAGCAGGCTAGAATACCTTAGTTCGCTGTCTAATCAAAAAAAACTTGGATTGATTATTTCTGTAGCTGCAGTTATTGCCTTACTTGCGGGCGCTTTGATGTGGAGCCAGACACCGGAATACCGTACCCTTTATAATAATCTGTCGGATCATGATGGCGCGTCCATTATCAGCGTATTGCAACAAATGAATGTACCTTACAAGTTTTCAGAAGGCGGAGGCACCATTCTAATTCCTGAGAATCAAGTTCATGAAATCCGCTTGAGACTGGCAGGCCAAGGGCTACCAAAAGGAGGGTTGGTTGGATTTGAATTAATGGAGAACCAAAAATTTGGTTCCAGTCAATTTCTTGAGCAAGTTAATTATCAGCGTGCAATAGAAGGCGAATTGGCACGCTCGGTTCAATCGTTATCAGCAGTACAAAGTGCACGCGTGCATCTAGCGATAGCCAAACCATCTGTCTTTTCGAGAGAAAAACAACAACCCAGCGTTTCTGTATTACTCAATTTATATCCTGGTCGTGTACTGAGTGTTGAACAGGTCAGCGCAATCGTACATTTGATGGCCAGCAGTGTACCGAGTTTGCCAGTAAAGAATGTGACTGTTATAGATCAAAATGGAAACTTGCTCAGTACTCAAAATGATAAAAAAGAAGATTCCAGATTCGATGCCAAACAATTGGCGTATCTACAGAAGCTTGAAGAAAACTATATCCGTCGTATTGAAACCATATTAACGCCTATTACCGGAGCCGCTAATGTACGCGCACAAGTAACGGCTGACGTCGATTTTTCTCGTATCAAGCGTGCAGAAGAAACTTATCGGCCTAATAACACGGAAACGGATCGCGCCTCGATTCGGAGTCAGCAAACACATGAATCTAAGTCTATCGGCTCAAAACTCGATGGAGGGATCCCTGGAGCACTGACAAACAGGCCGCCAGAGCCAGCAATCGCGCCAATCGAAGTAGGGGGTAAAAAACCCGCTGGAAATAAAGCTGGGGATGATGAAGAGGAAGATGATAATACTCCGCCGCTACCTATCGATACAAAAAAGGAATCGACAATTAATTACGAAGTTGATAAAACTATTCAGCATACGCAACAATCCACCGGAAATATCAAACGATTATCCGCTGCGGTTGTTGTTAATTATCGCAAGAAGGTGGATGAAAACGGAGAAATCACTTACGAACCGTTAAGTACCGAAGAAATTAAAGAAATCAATAATCTCGTCAGAGAGGCTATGGGCTATAACGAAAAACGAGGAGACTCGCTAACTGTTACTAATGGCTTATTCACAGGCGAAACTGAAACAGTTTTGGAAATTCCACTCTGGAAAGATCCAGACGTCATCATGCTGGCAAAAGATTTTGCGAAACAATTATTAATCATAAGTGTCGTTCTATTTTTCTTGTTAAAAATTCTTCGACCGTTTCTCAAGAGTCTGGCGCCACCGCCACCAGTCCCGGCTTTGACCGATAGCACAACTCAGGTCGACGCTGATGGAACTGTATTGGAGCAATTGCCGGGACAAATGGATGGAACGGCGATGCAGGCTATTCAGAAATCGATGTACGATGCAAATCTCAAACGCGCTAAACAATTGGCCTTAGACGAGCCATCCATCGTCGCTAATGTTGTTAAGGATTGGATGGTTAAAAATGGATGATGAAGGACTCAAGAAGAGCGCCATTTTGCTGATGACCTTGGGCGAACAAGAAGCCGCATCGGTAATTAAATTATTAGGACCAAAAGAAGTCCAAAAACTGGGTGAGACCATGTCCACGCTGCAGAATATTACTCGATCAGAAATTGAAAACATAGTATCTGAATTCTGTGATGAAGCTGAGGGAAGAACTACCTTAGGGCAGAATTCGTCAGATTACATCCGCAAAGTCTTAACCAGCGCATTGGGTGACGAAAAAGCAGCCAACCTTATAGATCGAATTTTACAAGGCGGCGATACCAGCGGCATTGAAGGACTGAAATGGATGGATGCAGCCTCAGCGGCTGAATTAATTAAAAGTGAGCATCCACAAATTATCGCTACTATCCTCGTTCATCTGGAACGCGATCAGGCCTGCGAGATTTTAAGTCTGTTCACTGAGCGCTTACGTAACGATACTTTATTACGCATTGCTACGCTGGATAGTATTCAACCTGATGCGTTACGTGAACTCAATGATGTATTAACAAAATTGCTATCGGGCAGTACCAATATCCGCAAATCGGCTATGGGCGGAGTCCGCACGGCTGCCGAAATTCTCAATTTTGCTCCATCGGCTCACGAAGCCAGCGTTATTGAAAACATTAAGCAGTACGATGAAGAATTGGCGCAAAAAATCATGGATGAAATGTTTGTATTTGATAACCTGATTGACATAGATGATCATGGTATTCAACTACTGCTCCGGGAAGTGCAATCAGAATCTTTAATAATCGCTCTGAAAGGTGCACAAGAAGAGTTACGCAAGAAGATTTTCAAGAACATGTCGCAACGTGCCGCTGAAGCTCTTCGCGAAGACCTTGAAAGTAAAGGTCCAGTGCGTATTTCTGAAGTCGAAGCTGAGCAAAAAGAGATTCTTAAGGTTGTGCGTCAATTGGCGGATGATGGGCAAATTGTTCTGGGCGGAAAGGGTGATGATGGTTTTATCTAGCCGATAGTTTTTCCGTTAAATTATTCAGATCAATAACAGTAGCTTCTGGCCATTTAGTTCGAAACTCAAGGCTTACCGATGATAACAAATAATTTTGTTCCAAAAGAAGAACTCAAGGCTTATCAACCCTGGGAAATGGATTCTTTAGAAGATTCTGATTTATTGACAAAAACTCAGGAAACTGAGGATCATTATCCAGAAGATGAACAGAAAAGAGAAGCACTGCCAAACGAAGAAGAAATTGCGGCAGCTTATCAGCGTGCTAAAGAAACCGGTTATGCAGTAGGATTACAGCAAGGCCATGCGGCCGGATATGCTGAAGGTAGGGAAGTTGCAGAAATAGAAATGAAAGTAGAAGTAGCTCGAATTCAATCACTACTCACAAAACTGTCCCAAGATCTTCAGAACATGGATCAACAGGTTGCAGACAGTTTACTGGATTTGTCGATTGCACTCGCGAGAAAGTTAGTTACAGAAGCATTAAAGCTAAAACCTGATCTGATCATACCCATTGTACAAGAGGCTCTTCGCAATTTACCGCAATCAATGCAACATCCGCGTCTCTATTTAAACCCAGAAGATGCAAAACTGGTGGCAACACATCTTAACGAGCAGGCAGAACAAGATAACTGGTGCATCCGTGAAGATGAACAATTATCCCGAGGTGGTTGCCGTATTGAAGCGGATGGTAGCGAAATCAACGGAAGTATGGAAATTCGCTGGCATAGAGCTCTATCGGCCATTGGTCACGATGACAAATGGCTTGAGATGACAGACTAGGATGTCACGTCATGAACAATGGAGCAGTTTCTTAAAGAATTGCTCTCAAATCATTAATCCGACCAGTCCCTTCTTATTGAGCGGAACAGTAACCAAGGTTACAGGATTGGTCATGGAAGCAGTAGGACTCAGATTAGCGGTGGGGAGTAGTTGCACTGTTTTCTTATCAAACGGCCAAAATGTTTCGGCTGAAGTTGTAGGGTTCTCAGGAGAGCGTTTATTCTTGATGCCATCAAGTGATGTCTATGGACTATCACCGGGTGCAAAAGTATTTCCTTCAGAAATTGTCAGTGAGCCTCCCCGTATCGGCAATCTTCAACATCCACGAAGACGCGCTGCGGATCGTGCGAAGCATGTAATTGTTGGACCAGAGTTACTAGGACGCGTATTAAATGGTATGGGTGAGCCGCTCGACCGGCTTGGACCAACCCATGCAGAACATAGCGTGCCTCTCTACAGCCGTCCTTTTAATCCACTAGAACGCTTTCCTGTCAATGAACCGCTTGATGTTGGGGTACGCGCCATTAACACACTGCTTACGGTAGGAAGAGGACAGCGCATGGGATTGTTCGCAGGAAGTGGGGTAGGAAAAAGCGTATTACTAGGAATGATGGCACGCTATACCACTGCCGATGTGATTGTCGTCGGTTTAATCGGAGAGCGGGGACGCGAGGTTAAGGAATTTATTGAAAATATTCTAGGGGAGGAAGGACTCGCACGCTCCGTGGTTGTTGCTGCACCTGCGGACACTTCACCATTGTTACGTCTACAAGGTGCTGCCTATGCAACAGCTATTGCCGAATATTTTCGAGATAGCGGCAAGCATGTATTGCTCATCATGGATTCATTGACTCGTTATGCCATGGCACAGAGAGAAATAGCTTTGGCTATCGGTGAGCCTCCAGCCACTAAAGGCTATCCGCCATCAGTATTTGCCAAATTACCTCAATTAGTCGAGCGCGCTGGTAACGGCAGTCAGAATAGTGGCTCAATTACAGCTTTTTATACTGTGTTAGCAGAGGGAGACGACCAGAATGATCCAATTGTGGATAGCGCCCGCGCTATTCTTGATGGTCATATTGTTTTATCACGAAGATTAGCGGAAGCAGGACATTATCCAGCAATCGATATTGAAGCTTCGATTAGTCGCGTGATGACCAGCGTGGTGCCACAGAAACAAATTGAAATGGCACGGCAATTTAAAAGCCTATATGCACGCTATCAACGCAGTCATGACTTGATCAGTGTTGGCGCTTATGTCGCGGGCACGGATCCAGAACTTGATCGAGCCATTCGGCTTTACCCCGCATTCGAAAAATTTTTACTACAAACCATGTCGCAATATGAGAATTCTGCCGATAGCCTTATGAAGCTAACAAATTTATTTGAGAATGAAAATAGCAAATACAGCGCCTAGGGAAAAACATTATTATGTCGACAAATTCATCGCTGAAAATTCTTCTGGATTTAGCGCAACAACAAACGGATGCTTTAGCAAGAAAACTCGGTAAGCTGAATATCCAACAGCAAGAAGCAGAAAAGAAATTAAATTTGCTGCTGCAATATCGTCATAGCTATCAATCGCACATGCAGGATTCAACAGGAACCGGAATTGACCATATTGAGTGGCTTAATTTTATTGCTTTCATGAACAAACTTGATGCTGCGATAACAGAGCAGCGCCAGGCGGTAATATTTGCCCAAAAAATAAAAATTGCTGGAGGTGATGAATTTCTATCCAGTCAACAAAAATTAAAATCCTACGATACGTTATCGCAACGTATAAAAAGTGCAGAAGATTTAATGCAAGTAAAAAATGAACAGAAAATACAAGATGAATTCGCATCAAATTCCTTCTATCGCAATTTGCATGTCCCCAAAGACAGCTAGCCGCATAACTGCACATGTCACACTGGTATGAATATTGCTATTTGCTTGGTAGCATTATTAATCGTATGAGACCCCAAATTTATGTTAAGCATATCAGTTGCACCTCAAATTAATTCTTCAGCTGAGAATAATATTGCAGTACCAATCAATTCAAGTTCATCAGGCGCAAATGAATCCGACGGTGAAGAGTTTGGAACAGTTTTGCAGCGTGAAGTATCTGAAGCAGCAAACAAGGATGAGAAAAATAGCACATCCGCTACGAAAGAGCGCTCTGACAGCCCATCATCTCCAGAAGATAGCGATGATGATACAAATGCAATCTCAACCGTGCCTGAAGCAGTAATTACGGATGGAACAGCCAACTTTATTCAAACTCTGCTAAATAATTCGGCCCATCAAATCAACGTTAATCTCACACAAGTTCCTGTAGAGTCAATACTCGATCCCAATACAAAGACTGGGCTATCCAATATGCCACAAGTATCAACCACGATATTTCCGAATTCATTAATTCCACAAGATGGTGAGCCGACTCCGGGTTCAATGGCTGCAACGGTGAATCCCATGCTTCAGCAAAAACTGATACAGCCTAACTTAATCACGAATGATTATTTTTCGCTACCCAATAATATCTGGCAATCATTGAATTCGGCAGATTCTGCCGTTGACGGCAATTTATTGTCATTTTCTTCAGAAATGAGCGTAATCACCCAAAGCTCCCCAGTGGAATCGATATTTTCGGCGCGTAACGAACCATTCACATCACAATCATTTAGTTTAACTGGTACTGGCACAGCAAATACTTTACCGCCGGATATTCATGTCGACCTTCCAATAAATCAGCCAAAGTGGGGAAGTGAATTTGCACAAAAAGTAGTTTGGTTGACTTCTCAGCAAAATCAGGTGGCTGAGATCCACCTGAATCCAGCACATTTGGGACCTGTCGAAGTGACGTTAACGATCACGCAGGATCAGGCCACTGCACAATTTGTGTCTCCACATTTAGCGGTACGCGAAGCTATTCAGGAAGCTTTGCCAAGGTTAAGAGAGATGATGGCTGAAAACGGTATCCAATTAGGCAATGTAATGATTGGCGCCGATTCCTTCCAGCAAGAAAACAAACAACAGCAGAGTTATCAATCAGCAAGAAATGCAACCAACATACTTGGTGCTGAAGCGGAGACCGGCAATCAGATTGAAACCATTACTACGCCTAGCAGGCATCTTGGCATGGTCAACACTTACGCGTAATATTTTAATAATGCTCCGTTTGATTTCTAGGTATTTATCCCTCATGTATTGAGTTACCGGATTGTCTGAAAATAACCAGAACAGCGATTATCCGACAATCCGGCTATCAATCATGCAAACAAAAATGGATTACGCAACAAATAAAATCTGTTTTCATATTCATGCAACTGTCGTCTCTTTCTAAAAACCGAAATCTTTAAATACCTGCTTGGTCGCTGATGAGTTTCAGTATCTGAAAATAGCGACACTATTTCATTGTTATTTGACATATCAGTTTGTTGCTCCGTCGAAGATAATAAATTTCGTCAAATAGCGGAGCTGAACTAAATGTCAAAATCTAATGAAACACCACCTGCTGCAGAAGGCAAAAAGAGCAAGAAGGGTTTGATAATTATCATTTTGATTGCAATCGTCGCGCTCGGCGCTGGTGTGGGTGGCACATGGTACTTCATGCAAATGTCAGCCGACGAGGAAGGCGAAACTGAAAAGCCCAAGCCAAAAGCAAAACCAACCACCTTTATAGACCTTGAGATTTTTACTGTCAATCTTCAACCGGAAGAGAACAATCAATATTTGCAGGTGGGATTAACCGTCAAAGTCAGAGAAACCGAAGCTGTACAAGAAATAGCCAAACAAATGCCGTTGATTCGCAATCGTATTCTTATGTTGCTTTCCAGTAAGAAGGCGGCTGATATTTCGAGCATTGCCGGCAAGCAACAACTAAGCCAGCAGATTTCTGATGAAATCAGGCATTCACTTGATTCCGAAGATCTACAAGAAGACGTACGAGAAGTATTATTCACATCGTTTGTAATTCAGTAAGTCGAACATGGCTGAAGATTTTCTCTCTCAAGATGAAGTTGATGCACTTCTTAAAAGTACCACGGGTGAAACCGATGAGATAGTAGAAGAGGTAGAGACAGGTGGTGTCCGTAATTATAATCTTGCGACACAAGAGCGCATTGTTCGAGGACGGATGCCCACCTATGAAATTATCAACGAACGGTTTGCAAGATTATTACGTATCGGCTTATTCAATTTTATGCGCCGCACAGTGGATATAGCGGTTGGTCCGGTTAAAGTAATCAAGTTTAGTGAGTTCGTGCGTAATCTGGTCGTACCAACTAACCTCAATATGGTTCAAATGAAACCATTGCGAGGTACAGCATTGCTTGTTTTTGATCCCGATTTGATTTTTCTGATTGTGGATAACTTGTTTGGCGGTGACGGCAGATATCACACGCGCATTGAAGGAAGAGATTTTACCCAGACAGAACAGCGCATTATTCAGCGTTTATTAGGTGTGGTTTTTGAAGAGTACGAGAAGTCGTGGAAGCCCGTTTATCCTATTCAGTTTGAATATGTTAGATCTGAAATGAATCCTCAGTTTGCTACGATCGCCACACCGAACGAAGTGGTAGTTTGCGTAACTTTTGATATTGATTTGGGAAATAAAGGAGGTGGATTGCATGTTTGCATTCCATATTCAATGGTTGAACCCATTCGAGATACCTTATATAGCGCATTGCAAGGGGATCATTTAGAAATCGATAAACGCTGGATCAAATTAATGTCGCAGCAAGTTCAAGGCGCTGAAGTGGAATTGGTTGCAAACATTGGATGTACAAAAGTTACATTTGAACAGATTCTGAGCATGCAAGCTGGGGATATTATTCCGCTGGAAATCCCAAAATCTATTTCAGTATGTGTTGATGGTGTACCTGTAATGGACTGCCGCTACGGCACTATGAACGGGCATTATGCACTGAGAGTTAATTCAATGATTTCTAGATCAGAATTCGAATAATTTATTGGAGAGCAAGATGTCAGAATCAACAGAAAGCACACAAGCAGAACCCGATGATTGGGCGGCGGCCATGGCTGAACAAGCGACAGCTTCACAAACTGATGCACGTAATGACAATGAAGATGCCACCGATGATTGGGCAGCGACCACGGCTGACCCGACAACTGCAGAGCAAAGTAGCACAAATTCTCTCGCAGAGACTGACAAAGGGCAAAACAGATCTGTATTTGGTTCACAGAATGCTAGCGCATCAGTATTTCAGGAATTCTCTAAAGATGGAGAATCGCATGGGGCCCGACATGACATAGATTTGATTCTGGATATTCCAGTGCAAATGACAGTGGAACTCGGCCGAACCAAGATTGCGATCAAAAATCTATTGCAACTTGCACAAGGCTCTGTAGTAGAGCTTGACGGTATGGCCGGTGAGCCTATGGATGTACTGGTTAATGGTTGCCTGATTGCACAAGGCGAAGTTGTGGTCGTGAATGATAAGTTCGGCATCCGCTTGACCGATATCATTACGCCTAGTGAACGGATTCGCAAACTTAATCGCTAGGGCTCATAAAATGCCAAGTCGTTATTTGCTGTTTCTCATTGTAATCGCTCCATTCCCGGCCATTGCCGAAACTGGAAAGCCAAGTTACATCTCCCCTCCCGCCGTGATCTCAACCGAGAGTACGTTACAAATGATGGGCGGGCTACTGCTGGTATTGGCGCTCATAGGTGGTATTACTTGGCTGCTTAGGCGATATTCATTGATACCGACTACCACCGCAGGCATTGTCAAAGTTGTTGCAGCTACCGGAGTGGGCCAAAGAGAGCGCGTGGTAGTAGTAGAGATTGATAATACTTGGCTGGTTCTTGGCGTGGCCCCCGGCCGCGTGAGCAAATTACACGCGATGACTAAGCCTACGAATGAAGCGTCCGATCCGATATCGCATGAGTCACCTCCTTCCCCGGTCTTTGCCGAGCAACTTAACCAGAGTATAAAAAAAGAAAATGCATAACAAGCTCCCTACACCGATTATTCATTTACCTTCACACTTCACTAAGATTATCCATGAATTGCCATCAGATCTCTCGCGAGATCTGAGTAGAATAATCATGTCTCGATTATTCCGGATAGCACTTTTCTTTGCCGGTTTCATTGCTTTACCAGCATTTGCACAACAATCCGGTTTTCCAGCATTTACTAGCACATCTAACGCAGATGGAAGTGCCACCTATACATTGAGCTTACAAACGTTATTGTTGTTAACGTCACTGACATTTTTACCTGCCTTGGTACTAATGATGTCAAGTTTCACCCGTATCATCATTGTGTTGTCATTTCTTAGAATGGCGTTAGGCACGCAATCTTCCCCGCCTAACCAAGTGTTGCTTGGATTAGCTTTGTTTTTAACTTTCTTCATTATGTCACCGGTTATTGATCGTGTTTATTCCGAAGCTTATCTACCTTTTTCTGAAGATAAAATAAGCATTATGGAAGCGGCTGAAAAAGCGAGCGTGCCGCTGAAATCGTTTATGCTGCATCAGACCCGGGAAACGGATCTAGCACTTTTTATTCAAATCTCCGAAAGTGAAGAGCTTGAAAATCGCGATGAAGTACCACTGAAAATACTTGTTCCAGCATATATTACCAGCGAACTGAAAACGGCATTCCAAATTGGTTTTGTTATTTTCATCCCATTTCTGATTATTGACTTAGTTGTTTCCAGTGTATTGATGGCCATGGGTATGATGATGCTGTCTCCAATGATTATTTCACTACCCTTTAAATTAATGCTTTTTGTTTTGGTCGATGGCTGGCATTTAATTATTGGCTCATTGACTCAAAGCTTTTATACCTAAAAGGAAACCTACTATGACCCCAGAAGGTGCGATGACCATCGGCCGACAGGCGCTTGAAATCACATTCATGATTTCTGCCCCATTACTGCTCGCGGCTTTAGCAACAGGTTTGCTAGTCAGCATTTTTCAAGCGGCAACTCAGATTAACGAGATGACCTTGTCATTCATACCCAAATTATTAGTCATGTTCTTGGTTATGGTACTAGCTGGACCGTGGATGATTGCTGTTATGACAGATTATATGCAACGACTGTTCACAAGCATTCCGTGGTTGGCAGTCGGTTAAGGTTTATAGTCAATTTAACTTTCTTTAGCCAAGCAAGCAATGGGCTAATAGCATGATCAACATAACCACCGCAGAATTAAATACATTACTAGCAGCATTTATTTGGCCACTAAGCAGAATTCTGGCTCTGATCGCAAGCGCCCCTATATTAGGAAACCCCAGTGTCCCGGTCAAGGTAAAGCTGGGCTTGGCGATTATGATTACGATCTTAGTCATGCCATTAGTCGAGAAATCATTGCCGCAAATTGATCCAACTTCTGGAATTGGCTTAGTAATCCTGCTACAACAAGTATTGATTGGCGTGGCCATTGGATTTGTCATGCGCGTTGTTTTCACTGCTGTTGAAATGGCGGGTGAATTAATTGGTTTACAAATGGGACTGGGCTTCGCAATATTTTTTGATCCCCAAAATTCCGGTCAGATAGACATTATCGGACGCTTTTTGGGAGTGATCGCCAGCCTGGCATTTCTTGCCATGGATGGCCATTTGATGATGATTGCCTTAATCTCACAGAGCTTCAACACCCTGCCCATAGGCCCAACAGCGATAACAGATACCACATTCACCACACTTGCAAACTGGGGAGGAGAAATTTTTAAATCTGGGCTGCAATTATCACTGCCTGTTCTGACAGCATTACTGATCACCAACCTTGCCCTAGGCATCCTAACTCGAGTCGCACCACAATTAAATATCTTCGCAGTGGGTTTTCCGCTAACTCTAGCCATTGGCTTCTTTGTTTTAGGGCTCAGTATGCCTTTCTATACCCCCATTCTAGAGTATTTAGTACACGAAGGTTTGAGTCTGATGATGGGTATTCTTAACATTGATGAAATCAATATGCCATAAAAATAATAAGAAGTAGGTTTTGCCATAAATTGATTTAAATCTTTTGATAAACAGGCAATATTCCCCTTCTTTTTCAAGACAAATCTATCATCCAAAAGCTGCTAAAGTAGTTATCTATTTTCTGGAAATTGTTTATTCATATAACTGCTGGTTTGGTTAAAATTTATGACATTCAAGTCACGCTTATTCAATTCACTGCGCAAACTGTCTTCATCGACGGAATCACATCCAGAAGATGCAGTTGTCTTGTCTACTGATGATTCAGAGTATTGCGATATGTCGAGTGATGATCAGCAGTTTGCATCAGCAGATGAAATCAAACAATTGCTTGATACTGCATTCCGCAATCGACTTAGTGTTGAAGATCAAGCAATCAAAGAAGCGCATAGGCGGATTGAAGCAGAAAATATTGCTAAAGTGACTGCTGAAGCGAGAGCCCGAGCAGAGGCCAACGCCAGAATTGCAGCTGAAACCCGAATCCAAGCCGAGGCAATGGCAACTGATCAAGCTCGGGTCAGAGCAAAAGCTGAAGCATTAGCATTTCGAGAAGCCAATACTCGCCGCGAACTTGAAATAAAAGCAAAACTGCTTGCGGATGAAAAAATAAAAGCTGAGAAGGCCTTAAATGCGTTATTGGAAGCTAAAATCAAAGCCGAAGCTTCGATTGTTGAGAAAATGCAGAAACGTGTTGAACAAGAAGCGATGATGCTGGATAAGGCACACGCAGCTGCACAAAAAGAAAAAGAAGCTACAGAAGCAGCGAAATATCGGATTCAACTAGCAAACGATGCACATTCTGCCGCACTAGCTGCAATCGAAGCAGAAACCAGCGCAGCGATCCTGGCACAAATCAAAATTCAGGAAGCGCAAAAAATCATGGCGTTGTCTAAAGCACATGAAGCAGCTGAAAAACAAGCTCTCGAAGAATTGCAGACGCGCTCACGAATTGAATCACAAACCTTGGTACAAGTTTCTCGGCGCTTGGAAGAAGAAAAACGGGCAAAAGAAAATGAGGAAGAACGGCTAAAATCTGAAACGACTGCTACCAATGCGGCAGTGAAAAAAGTAGAAACTGAAGCCATCGCAGCTGAGCAAGCTAAGAAAAGAAACGAGTTAGATATTCAAGCAACAATTGCTGCATGCAAAAAATTCGATGCAGAAAAAGCTGCAGCAGAAATAGCCGAATCCATTATTGCCAAGGACAATGCGGCGACCGAAGCTATCAAGGCACGGCTGGCTCTAGAATCTGAGTTGCTAGAGGAAGCAAATCAGCGGATGTGGATTGAATCTGAGACACTAGTTGCTGCGGAAATGGCTTTGCGAGCAGAAAAAGAAGCCACAGCCATTGCAAAAGAGAAGCAAAAAATCGAAACTGCCGCAACCAAAGAATATCAGAAACGTGCCAAAGCAGATGAGGAAGCGATCAAAGCGGCTAAAGCACGCACTGAAGCTGAGAAATCCGCACGGGATGCTGCAAAAAGCAAGACAGAAGCTGAAGTGCGATTAACAACAGCCGCAGAAGCAAAGACACAAATGGATATCCTTGCAGCTCAAGAAGCTAATAGCAAAGCTGATTTGGAACAGCGCCTGCAAAATGATGCAGAAATCCGTGCCAAAGCGATAGTGGATGCAAAGCAAGCAGTGGCTGAGCGTCTTGAAATTGAGCAGAAAATTACAGGGTTGGCAATCACTAGGGCACAAGCCAAAATTATGGCCACCAATAAAGCCAGAGCGCAACTTGAAGCTGAAAAGAATGCCACTAGAATTGCATTGGAGAAAGCCAGAAAAGAATCAGCAGCTCTGCTTGCCATGCAAGAACGTATAGCTTTGGAATCAACTGCATTAGAAGCTGCTGCTGCCAGAGAAGTGGTTGAGACTATGGCTAAAGAAGCGCTGTTTGCCCGCTCTCAAGCAGACAAAGAAGCGACTGCTGCGGCTACTGTAAGAATACGAGCAGAAATCGCCGCTGCAGAACATTCACGCAATAGAATGACCTCGGATACAATAAATCAACGACCGAGTAGTTCAAAACCAACCGCCGCGATCGCAGATCCGCCTTCAGGTAGATCTAAAGGCTAACTTGCAATTTCCTATAGCTTTATTGTGAGGATAAAGCTAATCCTTGGAAACTATAGGACTAAAAAATTATTACAAGAGACCTTTGCAAAATTCAACGAATTTTCAAATTCGTTACAATTACTGATTTTTATGTAAGTATCTGGGTATTTTTTAGTAACTTCCTTGCTGAAATCATGCGAACAATCACTCTCATCGATCATTATCGGCTTAGAAGGTGCATTTCTCCTATGATTACGATTGTATCTGCCTATTAACATACAATCTGGGCCAAGACCCTAATAAGAATTTTGATATCTTGTATGCTAAACGTCGTATAAAATATGACTCAATCGGCATGTTTGGATCATGGCTTCCTTTCAACTTATTTTCACCAGTCGTCGGTTTTCGTGCAACATTCATACCGCGTCCTGATGTCAGGCTTATGATGTCTCATCGCGCTATTGGTTAGCCAATAAGCATAGTGCGTAGCTGGTAGTGATCTGCAAGATCCAACTGGTCAGGCTGGCTCTTTCCTGGGTAACATGCTTGATATCATTGTGGGCTGGGTCCTCAATGGAGTTATCTAAAACGCGTGAGCCTTGATATAGGATATAATTCTATATCAAAGAAGGCGACTATTTCGATAAAGTCTCACAAAGCCCGAACATAGCTGATGAGTCTCTTTTCATAGATCATTCACATTGCGCCCTATTCAACCATGGTCAGTCACTAGATGAAGATTCCAATAAATCAGCACCCACTCGTTCGTCTCCTTTGGTGTGCGATTGGCGCATCCGTGGCACTCTTCTTTGCCTTATGGGTAACAAAGGTACCTGAGACATCGTTTCTTCTGGCATCACTTGGCGGATCGACTATTTTTCTATTTGGTCTCACGCGAGTACCAGCCGCTCAGCCGCGCGCATTGTTCGGAGGACATCTGGGTGGCGCGTTTATTGGCATTGCTTGTTATCAGGTGTTGGGTGACACGATTTTCGTCTATACTACGGCCATCGCCCTTACACTATGTTTCATGCTCCTTATGCGTACAGTCCACCCACCTGCTGGCGCTAATCCTATCATCATGATCCATGCTCATTCCGGGTGGTCGGCACTCTGGGAATCTGTTTTCCTAGGAATTGGTTGTCTTTTCCTGGTAGCTACTGTGTGGAGTCGCCTTTACCCAGGCTTAGCTCATTACCCAGTTTCATCCATGGAACCATCACCTCCAAGTCTCAACTGGGGCGGGTGGCGAGAAGACTAGAACGAAATTGCGACATCTAAAGAGAACAAAACGTAACCCTTCCTGCCGCCAAATGGACAGAATTCCATGTCGATACCATTTGCACGATCGTAGCGGATGTTTTTCCGAATATTGATATTGTGGATAAGCGTCCAACCTCTACTCCACCGTTTTACCGAATTCCAGTTTATGCCCAATGTAACTGCGTAATAGGCCGTAGGCGCGCTGACGAAAGGAATGTTACCCGCATAACTGGTGCCTTTGTTATTTAGAGCTTACTCAAAAAGCATAACTAACTGATTGAGTTTAACAATATTGTA
>NZ_CADEGP010000041.1:23893-28015 GCF_902826915.1 uncultured Nitrosomonas sp. | reverse complement strand
GGTTGAGCAAGATTACCACTTATCGGACTGTCCGAATTTGCGAGGCCGCTTCTTAAAATCACTGAAGTGGAACAGCAGACGGAAGGCTATGCCAGCGCCCGACTGAAGTGGATCAACAACACCAAGCCGCTTCCTTTCTTGTACGAAAGTACCGGCATCATCACACGTTTTACCGATGGGCGTGATCCCAAGCCGCGTTCACGTGAGGTTTTCAATTTCCACCGTCCCGAAACCCTGAAGGAATGGATCGAACAAGGCACCAGCTTGCGTGATCGCCTGCACCATATCCCGTTGCTCAATCCGGATCACTTGCCTGCCAACACATTGAAATTGCGTGATTGTCAGGAAATCGCTATTACCCATCTGGAACAATCATTCAAAGCCGATCGCCCACGTGCGCTGATTCAGATGGCAACGGGTGCGGGAAAGACCTACACGGCGATAACCGCCATGTACCGTCTGCTGAAATTTGCTGATGCCAAGCGCATCCTGTTTTTGGTGGACACCAAGAACCTGGGTGAACAGGCCGAGCAGGAAATGATGTCGTATGTGCCACTCGACGATAACCGCAAATTCACCGAACTTTATACTGTGCAGCGTCTCAAGTCCGCTTTCGTGGCCACCGACAGCCAGGTCTGCATCAGCACCATCCAGCGACTCTACTCCATCCTCAAGGATAAAGAACTCGATGAATCCATCGAACAGACCAACCCGGCAGAATGGGCGCAGCCTAAGGAACCGATGCCGGTGGTGTACAACCAAAAAATCCCGCCGGAATTCTTTGATTTCATCTTCATCGATGAATGCCATCGTTCCATCTACAATCTGTGGCTGCAAGTGCTCGATTACTTCGATGCCAGCCTGATCGGCCTTACCGCCACGCCAGACAACCGCACCTATGGTTTTTTCAAGAAAAACGTGGTGAGCGATTACAGTCACGAAAAAGCCGTGGCCGATGGCGTCAACGTCGGCAATGAAATCTATCACATCGAAACCCAGGTCACCCAGCAAGGCGCTCAAATCCGCGCAAAACAGCATGTCGAACGCCGCGAAAGGCTCACCCGCAAACGGCGTTGGGAGCAGCAGGATGAAGACGAAGCCTATTCTGCAATCCAGCTCGATCGCAGCATCGTTAACCCGGATCAGATCCGCACCGTGATCCGTACTTTCCGCGACAAGTTGCCAGAAATGTTTCCGGGGCGTAAGGAAGTACCGAAAACACTGATCTTCGCCAAAACCGATAGCCACGCGGACGATATCATCCAGACCGTGCGCGAAGAATTCGGCGAGGGTAATGCTTTTTGCAAAAAGCTCACCTATAAGATTGTCGAGGACCCCAAATCGGTGCTGGCAGATTTTCGAAATGACTATTACCCGCGTATTGCCGTCACCGTCGATATGATTGCTACCGGCACCGACGTAAAACCCTTGGAATGCCTGCTG
This sequence comes from uncultured Nitrosomonas sp., assembly GCF_902826915.1. Taxonomy (GTDB): domain Bacteria; phylum Pseudomonadota; class Gammaproteobacteria; order Burkholderiales; family Nitrosomonadaceae; genus Nitrosomonas. The sequence continues at coordinate 26,572 of NZ_CADEGP010000041.1, read as the reverse complement.
TTTATGCGTGATGTCAAAAGCCGCAACTACTTCGAGCAAATGAAAGGACGTGGCACACGCACGCTGGATAAGGACGACCTGAAAAAAGTCACCCCCTCCGCGGTCAGCGCCAAAACGCACTATGTCATTGTGGATGCCATCGGCGTCACCCAATCGCTCAAGACCGCCAGCCAACCGCTGATCACCAAGCCCAGCGTGGCGCTGAAAGATTTGGCGATGAGCGTGATGATGGGTGCTACCGACGAAGATATCGTCAGTTCGCTCGCCGCACGTTTGGCGCGTCTCAACAAGCAACTCGACCCCGATGACCAGCGGCGCATCCGGGACGCCGCCAACGGCCTGGAATTCACGCAACTGGTGGGCAAACTATTCGCCGCCATTGATGCCGATAACATCGAAGCCAAAGCCATGCAACTCTCAGGACAACCGATCGGCACCGATCCCGGCGACGCCAAACGGGAACAGGCGCAACAGCAACTAGTGGGTGAAGCCGCCAGCATCCTGAACGGCGATCTGATCGAACTCATCGACAGCATCCGCCGCGACAAGGAACAAACCATTGACCACGACAACATCGACACACTCATTCGCGCCGAATGGGACAAAGACGCTGCCAGCAATGCACAAGCCTTTGTGGATGAATTCGCCGAATACCTCAAAGCCAACCGTGACAACATCGAAGCACTGGCCATTTTCTTCGACCAGCCCTATCGAAGAAGGGAAGTCACCTATGAAATGATTCAGCAGGTCATGGATAAACTAAAGACCGACAAGCCCAAGCTTGCCCCCGCGCGCGTCTGGCACGCCTATGCGCAATTGGATGATTATAAAGGCCAGCCGATCACCGAGTTGACCGCATTGGTCGCCTTGATCCGCCGCGTGTGTGGCTTGGATGAAAAGCTCACCAACTATGATGCCGTAGTGCGCCGCAACTTCCAGAACTGGATCATGCAGCATCACTCGGGCAGTGGTGAAAAGTTCAATGAAGATCAAATGGCGTGGCTGCGTATGATTCGCGATCACGTCGCCCTATCCATCCATATGGATCGTGACGCGCTTGAGATGGCGCCATTCGACAACAAGGGCGGATTGGGGAAAATGTATCAGTTGTTTGGCGCAAGCATGGAACCGTTGTTGGATGAATTGAATGAGGTGTTGGTGGGGTGATGCGTAGTGATGAAAATGATATACCATCTGGTTGGGTCGCTACTTGTCTTGGTGATTTGTATAGGTTCGAATACGGGAAATCACTAATAAAAAAATCAAGTTTAGAATCAGGTGGTTACTATGTCTATGGTTCGAGTGGGATTGTGGGAATGCACGACAAGTTCCTCGTGCAAGGGCCAGTAATTATTGTTGGTCGTAAGGGAGCGGCTGGTTCAGTAAGCTATTCATCGGACAGTTGTTGGCCAATTGATACGACTTATTACATTCGAGATAACAAAAACCTTTACTTAAAGTTTTCTTATTTCCTTCTACGTTCTTTAAATCTTGGGAAGCTTGAGGCTTCAACCGCCATTCCTGGATTAAATCGAGGTCATGCTTATGATGAACCCGTCACGCTTCCACCCCTCAGCGAACAACACCGCATCGTCGCCAAAATTGAAGAACTGTTTTCCGAGCTGGATAAGGGCATCGAAAACCTGAGAACCACCCAGGCGCAGCTCAAGGTGTATCGCCAAGCACTGCTGAAACACGCTTTCGAAGGCAAACTCACCGCACAGTGGCGCAAAGAAAATCAGGATAAGCTCGAACCTGCGGAAGTGCTGCTCAAACGCATCCAACAAGAACGCGAACAACGCTACCAGCAACAACTCGCCGACTGGGAAACCAATGGCAAACAAAGCAGCAAACCCAAAGCCCCGAAGCTCCTGCCACCGCTCACCGCCGAAGAATTGGCGGAATTGCCTGAATTGCCGGAGGGGTGGGTTTATTCTTATTTAGCTGACTTGGGAGACCTTGGTCGAGGTAAATCAAAACACCGGCCTAGAAATGATCCTAGCCTTTTTGGCGGAAATTATCCATTTATTCAGACTGGAGAAATTAAAGCAGCCAAACGAATTATTAGACAATATACGCAAACTTATAGTGACTTTGGATTACTGCAAAGTAAGCTATGGCCAACAGGAACACTTTGCATTACGATAGCAGCGAACATTGCCGAAACCGTTTTCCTTGGCTTTGATGGGTGCTTCCCGGATAGCGTAGTTGGTTTTTCGGGATTCAGGAATTTAGTGGCTCCTGAGTATGTTGATTTCTTCATTCAAGCTGCAAGAACAAGAATCGAAGCATATGCACCTGCAACCGCTCAAAAGAACATCAATCTCGAAACTCTCGAAAATCTAGTGGTTCCATACTGTTGTTCTGATGAGCAAAAGAAAATTATGGAAGTCCTTGAAGAAAGGTTTTCCGAGATTGATCAACTCTATCAATCCATCACTACCTCCTTAGAACAAGCCGAAATACTTCGCCAATCTATCCTGAAAAAAGCCTTTTCCGGCCAACTGGTGCCGCAAGATCCGAATGACGAGCCTGCATCGGAGTTGCTGGCGCGTATTCAGGCGGAACGAGTGGACTCTCAGGATAATTGGGTTGTTCGTCGAAAGGGGGGACGGAGTTAGCGGTGATTTGCTTGCTTATCACGTCATTCCCGCTTTCGCGGGAATGACGGATGTGACG
>NZ_CADEGP010000041.1:0-23793 GCF_902826915.1 uncultured Nitrosomonas sp. | reverse complement strand
AGGGATGACGGATGTGACGAGGGATGACGGATGTGACGAGGGATGACGGATGTGACGAGGGATGACGGATGTGATAAGGAATGATGGATGTGACGAAGGATACGAGGGGTGACAAATGTGAAGAGCAATGGCGGATATGATAAGGGATGGTTCATGAGGGATAGGATAGTATTGGCGGGAGTCATGTCAATAATGCGAAGGATGGTCTGGATGTGAATGTGTGATTAGGATTGCATCATGGAAAAACAGCCTGCGGTTTATATTCTGGCGAGTGGGTACAACGGTACGTTGTACATTGGGGTAACCAGTCACTTGATTCAGCGGGTTTGGCAACATAAACAGGATCTGGTTGAAGGATTTACCAAAAAATACGGTGTTCATTCCCTGGTTTATTATGAAATGCATGAAGAGATGGTGGCAGCAATTCAGCGCGAGAAGCAGCTTAAGAAATGGAATCGGCAATGGAAAATAGATTTGATCGAAAAAGTGAATCCAACGTGGAGAGATTTATGGCAGGAATTGGCGTGAACAGCGACAACATTTTTTGTGTTTTTGCGATATTCGTGAGGCGCCTGTTCTCTTGTAATCGTGAAACCGGAGTCCTATTTCTGGACCGAATGGATTCCCGTCTCACGCCTTCGCGGGGGCTGGCACTGCGCGGAAATGACGCAAGTGAAAAGCGTGATAGTAGTGATACAAGCCATGACTATTATGGAAATGATGTACATCCAGCGAATGCTGGCAGTGGTTTTATGCGCAAGCATTGCGAATGCTGCGAAATCAAGGCATGAACGCAACCGCATCGATTGTTTCCAAAGTCTGGAGTTTCTGCACTACGTTGCGCGATGACGGCGTGGGGTATGGTGATTATCTGGAGCAGCTGACCTATCTGATCTTCCTGAAAATGGCGGATGAATACAGCCAGCCGCCCTATAACCGCAAAGTTGATATCCCGGCAGAATATAACTGGCAAAGCCTCAGGACTAAGCGCGGCGCAGAGCTAGAAGTGCATTACGTGACGCTGTTGATGGAACTTGGCAAGAAACCGGGCATGCTGGGACAGATATTCACTAAGGCGCAGAACAAAATCCAGGATCCGGCCAAGCTGTACCGCCTGATCGATATGGTCAACGAAACCCAGTGGGTGACCATGGGGGCGGATGTGAAGGGTGATATTTACGAGGGTTTGCTGGAGCGCAACGCAGAAGATACCAAGTCCGGTGCGGGGCAATACTTCACGCCGCGTGCGTTGATTCGGGGGATGGTGCAATGTGTGCGTCCGGAACCGGGAAAAACCATCGCTGATCCGGCCTGTGGCACCGGTGGTTTCTTTTTGGCGGCGTATGATTTTCTGGTGGCCGAGCATGCGATGGATAAAACGCAGAAAGCGTTTCTGAAACACGAAACATTTTCTGGCAATGAAATTGTTGCCAGTACGCGCCGCCTTGCTTTGATGAACATGTTTTTGCACAATATCGGCGAGATTGATGGCGACAGCATGGTATCCCCTAACGATGCACTGGTGGCTGACTCTGGCAAGCGGTTTGACTATGTATTGGCGAATCCACCGTTCGGCAAGAAAAGCGCGATGAGTTTCACCAATGAAGAAGGCGAGCAGGCAAAAGATGATCTGACGTATAGCCGGCAGGATTTCTGGGCGACCACGTCGAACAAGCAGCTTAATTTCGTGCAGCATATCCGCACCATGTTAAAAACTACCGGCAAAGCGGCGGTGGTGGTGCCAGATAACGTGCTGTTTGAGGGCGGTGCGGGCGAAACGGTGCGCAGGAAATTGCTTGAAACCACCGAGCTGCACACGATTTTGCGGCTGCCTACGGGTATCTTCTACGCCAACGGCGTCAAGGCGAATGTGCTGTTCTTCGATAACCGTGAAGCCAGCAAAGACCCATGGACAAAAGCGGTCTGGTATTACGATTACCGCACTAACATTCATCACACGCTCAAAAAGAAACCGCTGCGCTTTGAGGATTTGCAGGATTTCATCGCCTGCTATAACCCGCTCAATCGTCACCAACGCAAGGAAAATTGGAACGAACAAAGCAATCCTGAAGGCCGCTGGCGTAAATTCAGCTTCGATCAAATCACCGCACGCGATAAAACCAGCTTGGATATTTTCTGGCTAAAGGATAAGAGTCTGGCCGATTTGGATAATTTGCCGGAACCCGATGAACTGGTGAATGAAATCATCGAGAACCTGGAAGCTGGATTGAATAGTTTTCGGGATATTGCCGCGACACTATCAAAGTAATGGAAGCTAAGCCTGCTGTATTGCAGTCAAACCCTGGAACGAGTGTGTTGTTGCCGGTAAGTGCCGTATTTGGTGGTTTGGTTTAAATGCTGAACAGGTTGTTAGAGATCAAGAATTAAGGGTATCGCGTGGAATATCAATTATTGCAAGTTGAGAATGGCAAGCCGATCAAGATGTGGACCAACGGCGTGCCTGTCGAGGACGAAGCGCGCGCGCAGTTGATGAACACGGCAACTATGCCCTTTATCTTCAAGCATCTGGCGGTAATGCCGGATGTGCATCTGGGTAAAGGTTCGACCATCGGTAGCGTGATTCCAACGCTGGGTGCAATCATTCCCGCAGCGGTGGGGGTGGATATCGGTTGCGGTATGATGGCTGTGCGCACGACACTGACAGCGCAGGATTTGCCGGACCATCTGTTTGAGTTGCGCAGCGCGATTGAGCGCGCCGTACCTCATGGCCGTACTTTGAAACGCAGCAAGCGCGATAAAGGCGCATGGGATACGCCGCCCGCATCAGTAGGTGCCATGTGGGCAAAGCTGATACCTGGATTTGATCGCATTGCCGGGAAATATCCGCGTTTGAAGAAAACGAACAACTACAAGCATCTGGGAACATTAGGCACAGGCAACCACTTCATCGAAGTTTGTCTGGATCAGGCTGATCGCGTGTGGTTGATGTTGCATTCGGGTTCACGGGGTGTCGGCAATGCCATTGGCACTTTTTTCATCGAGCTGGCGCAAGCAGATATGCGTCACCATATTGCCAGCCTGCCGGATCGGGATCTCGCTTATTTCAAAGAAGGCAGCGAGCATTTCGATGATTACGTCGAGGCCGTGGGTTGGGCGCAGGATTTTGCGCGGCGTAACCGCGCGGTGATGATGCAAAATGTCATCGCCGCAATTCGCCAGGTCATTACCAAGCCGTTCGTGACCGATGCCGAGGCCGTCAACTGCCACCATAATTATGTGCAAAAGGAAATTCACTTTGGTGCGGAAATTCTGGTAACACGCAAAGGCGCAGTATCTGCGCAGAAAGGTGAACTGGGTATTATTCCCGGCTCGATGGGCGCAAAGAGCTACATTGTTCGTGGCCTTGGTAACGAGGAAGCATTCTGCTCATGCAGCCATGGTGCCGGGCGCATCATGAGCCGCAATGAGGCCAAGCGCCGCTTTACGGTTGCAGACCAGATCGCGGCAACAGCCCATGTCGAATGCCGCAAAGATGCCGCCGTGATCGATGAGATTCCGATGGCCTACAAGAATATCGACGCGGTCATGCAGGCACAACGTTCGCTGGTGGAGGTCGTTCATACCTTGAAGCAAGTCGTTTGCGTCAAAGGATAATTCTGTGCAAATGGTGATGGTATGCAGATTTTCTGGTGTCATTCAGGTTGCGCAACGATACGATACAAACATAGTCGCTGTTTGATCCTATCGACTTCATATCTGGCAGCACATATCATGTTCGCTGAGTAGTTAGGATTGTCGACCTTGAGATAAGTATTTGAGTGTCAGTTAGAAAAGTTTAATCTAACTTATGTAAAATACACCGTTAAATATTGCTTGGAGTTTTTTTCTTACTATCCAATATCGAAGTGAAAATAGCTTGAAAAAATAATTTAACTTTTCTTCGTCAAAACAGGGTGATTACCTTATCGTATACTACCGGTATGAGGATTTTCTTTTATGCAACAGCGCATAGTTAACTGTCCACAATGTGGAAGGAAAGTGATTTGGGAAGTTACTAACCGTTTCCGGCCATTTTGTTCCGAGCGGTGTAAAACAGCAGATTTGTCGCAGTGGGCTCAAGAATCCTATCGAATTCCAGAGCCTATGAACGATCAAGAAGAAGAAAATAACTGAGCCTATAGAGAATGGATGAATCGGTTTATGATAAGAATCGTGAGCTGCAGCGTAAGTTGGATCATTTCATTAAGCAGGCCAGAGCCAATGAAAAAAAACAGGAGTTATACGAGACCTTCGGTTTTGAAATCATTGGTGCCAGCAACCCCAGGCAGCTGCGCGATTTACTGCTATCCCGAAGTGTTGCGCGTTTCCAACTGTTGGACATGGTGCTGTGTCTTGTGGATCATCAGAAAGACGCTGATCGGTTATTTTTTGAACATGACGAAGAAGCGCGTTTGGATTCGGCAAATAAATTATTGATCCTTGATGCTATAAAAGATATTGATTTGATTCAATCGCTTACCGTAATTCCGCTATTAGGAATAGAGGCGCTGACGAGATATCGATGGATGATCAATGACTTAAAGTGTAGAGATCAAATTAAAAGTGCAGCTTACTTTCCGTTGCTTCGCAGTAATCAGGTGATTGGCGCAATGATGCTGTTAAGTCAAGATCCACATCGATACCAAAAGGGCATTGGCACCCTTTTTCTGCAAAAACTTTCCGCTATGACCGCGGTTGCGATAGAAAACTGCCTCAACCAGCAGAGAATCAAAGAAATCAGTTATCAAGACGTGTTAACGCAAGCGTATAACCGCCGTTATTTTGATCTGCGTTTTAAAGATGAAATTGCCCGATGTGTTCGCTGGGACGATGATTTGATCTGTATGTTTCTTGATGTCGATCATTTCAAGAAAGTCAACGATAACTATGGTCACCAAACGGGTGATTCGGTGCTCCGGCACATGGTGAATCTAATCAAGGAGCAAGTAAGATCGTGTGACATCGTAGCCCGCTATGGCGGAGAAGAGTTCGTCGTGGCGCTACCTTCAACAACCTTGCATGCGGCACACGAAATTGCTGAACGGCTGCGCAAAGCAATTTATTCTTCAGCGATTATTCTTCATGACAAGCAACTCAATGTCTCGGTATCTATCGGTATGGCCAGCCTGCGGGACCTATCAATCTCGCTACAACATGATGCCGATTTTATTTGCACAGCCTTACTTGATAGAGCGGATAAAGCCTTATACGAAGCTAAAGAAGGCGGAAGAAATCAAGTGGCTGTTTATACCAATCCCATGCTGTAGAAAATTATAATTGTGCGATGCTACGTATCATGGCAATACCTTGTGCGCCCATTTCCTGCGCGATGACTAAGTCTCCTGAGGTCATTCCACCCAATGCATAAACCGGTAATGAATAGCCGCGAATCATTACAGCAAATTTTCGCCAACCTAATGGCGGCAATCCCGGATGGCTCAAAGTAGATTGAACCGGCCCCAATACAACAAAATCAAGCCCTAATTGCTCGGCTGTAAAGAGTTCTTCGGCATTGTGACACGATGCGCCGCACAAACCATGTTTCGGGTCGGGACGAGATGACATCGCCATCAGTTGCGATGAGGTGAAATGTACGCCATCAGCGCCTGTCGCGTGCGCCAGTTCTGCATCGCTATTTATCAGGACTTTTGCTTGATAAGGGCGTGCAAGCGCAAGCACTTTCCCCGCAAAATCACGCAGTTTATCTCTCTCCATTTGTTTCTCGCGTATTTGCAGTAAGCGTAAGCCGCCTTGTAATGCGTGATCAATCTGTTGCAGTGTTAATTCGATCCCGATCTCGTTGGCGTGCGTGATGGCATAAAACGATGGTAACAACAGTGCCTGCAGAATCGGGCCATTCGCCGGCAAGATAGGAGAAACCACAATTTGGTGTGGCATCTGCCAGGATACAGCTTGCATTTCCCTTGGCATCAGCTTGCCTTCCCATTCCACCACGCGGAAAAAATGCAGCCGCACAGTCGCATGTGCATAGGTGAAAACCCGTGATATCCAAGGCTGAGCATAGCGAACATGAATGCCTAATTCTTCCCATAGCTCACGTTCCAGCGCGCGCAATAAGGATTCGTCAGGCTCAACCTTACCGCCGGGAAATTCCCAATAGCCCGAATACACCTTGCCTGCAGGTCTCTGCGCCAGCAAGAACTGGCCATCCGGCTGTAGAATTACCGCCGCGACGACTTCGACGATGGGCGTTAATTCAGCGTTGGGCGCAGCGAAGTGGTTCATAGGTTCCGGTTGATGCTAGCGGATTTCTTTCTGCCGGCCAAATCCCGTGCAAATTGCCAAGCCACGCGTCCGCTACGCGAGCCGCGCTGCAATGCCCATTGTAAAGCTTCGGTGCGCGTCAGTGGGGTCATGTTGTCGATGCCAAAATAAATCAACCAATAACGCACAATTTTCAAATACTGATCCTGGTCAAATGGATAAAAAGATACCCATAAACCAAAGCGTTCCGACAATGAGATTTTCTCTTCAACGGCCTCGCTCGGATGCACTTCTTCGCCGAGATGCCGTGTATCCAGATTATCGTGCATAAATTCCGGTACCATGTGACGACGATTCGATGTCGCATAGACCAACACATTATCGGAGACCGTGGCAATCGAACCGTCTAGCACTACTTTGAGCGCTTTATAGCCGGGCTCGTCGGTTTCAAACGATAAATCATCGCAAAATAGAATAAAGCGCTCCGGGCGTTGATAAATCTTTTCCACAATTTCATGCAAATCAATCAGGTGGTGTTTCTCTACCTCGATCAAACGCAAACCTTCCTGCGCATACTGCGTTAGCAGTGCTTTAATCAGCGACGATTTTCCTGTACCTCGCGCACCCGTAAGTAATACATTATTTGCCGAAAACCCTTGCACGAATTGCCGTGTGTTCTGATCAATGCGTTGTTTCTGATTGTCAATTCCGCATAGCGCATTGAGTGTAATCCGGTGCGGATGAATCACCGGTTGAATAAATCCGGCATTTCCCTGCTTGCGCCAGTGAAAAGCCACCGATGCTTGCCAATCCGGTTCTGGTTGGGTCGCGGGCATTGTCTGCTCCAAACGATCTAATAGCTTGTTCGCCCGCTTATATAGCTTATCCAAATTACTCATAATTATTTATTCCACAGGCCATCAGCTGCGATAACTTGCATTAATCTTGACATAGTCGTATGAAAAATCGCAGGTCCATACCGTCGTTGAAGCCGTGCCGCGATTAAGCGCGACGCGGATAGTGATCTCAGCCTGATTCATCACGCGTTGGCCATCTTCTTCACGGTAATTCTTTGCTCGGCCACCTTTTTCCGCCACCAGCACGTCATCCAGATAGAGTTGAATGCCATTCACATCCAAATCATCGATGCCGGCATAGCCAATCGCCGCCAGAATCCTACCTAAATTCGGATCAGATGCGAAAAATGCGGTTTTGACCAGCGGCGAATGCGCAATTGCGTAAGCCACCTTGGCACATTCATCCTTGCTCTTGCCATCTTCAACTTGCACGGTGATGAATTTTGTTGCGCCTTCACCGTCGCGCACGATCATTTGTGCCAACTCCGCGGCAACAGCAGTGACCGCATCCTGCAATTGGCAGAATTCCTCGGTGTGCGGATTAACAATTTCTTCGTGTTTCGCTTTGCCGGTCGCCATGATGATGAACGCATCGTTGGTCGAGGTGTCGCCATCTACTGTAATGCGGTTAAACGAGCGATCCGAAGCATGTTGCACCAACTTTTGCAGCATCGCCTGGCTAATAGCCGCATCGGTCGCGATAAAACCCAGCATCGTCGCCATATTCGGATGGATCATGCCGGAGCCTTTGGAAATTCCGGTTATCGTCACGACCTTACCTTTAATCTGCACCTGCTTTGACGCCGCTTTCGGCACGATGTCCGTGGTCATGATTGCGTGTGCGGCATCGAACCAATTATCCGCTTTGCAATTTCCTACCGCAGCAGGTAATCCCTGTACGATTCGATCCACCGGTAATGGCTCCATAATCACACCGGTTGAAAACGGCAATACCTGTTGCGGCGCAAGACCCAGCAACTTGGCCAATTCCGCACAGGTCATCTGAGCATGTAAGATACCTGCTTCGCCCGTTCCAGCGTTAGCATTGCCGGTATTCACCATCAATGCACGCACCGATTGCGCCAGATGCTGTTTTGCCACAACCACCGGCGCGGCGCAAAAACGATTCTGCGTAAATACCCCGGCGACTTTCGTGCCTTCATCTAGTACCAGAACCAGCAAATCCTTGCGATTAGGTTTTTTGATGCTGGCTTGCGTAATACCAAGCGTTACGCCCGAAACGGGCAAAAGTTGCTCAGGCGATAATGGAGGAATATTGACAGGCATAGTTTAGTTCTTACGGTTATTGGAATGCCGCTATGCTACCGTATCTGGATGGGTTTTTCAGGAATTCCGTGCAAATTCGAGCGGCTATTCACAGCGTGATCACGCTAGAGTCATTGAGGCCTACAACCAGCATTATGTTGATCTATATCAAGGTAGTTGATTCTGATTCGGTTCACAATCTCTACGCTTACTTAATATATAGGAGTAAATAGAGAGATGAGTACATTAGGAAAGGTAGATGATTCCGAAACAATTAAAAAAATGAGTATCAATGTTGCAGTGATATTCGGCGTGATAACAGCTCTGATTATTGTATCAATATACTTAGCTGAAAATTTGAGCTGATTTTCGATGTGAGCGATATCAGAGAGGAATCTACAGTCGACGGATTTTGGGGCTATATTTAATTTTGAAAAATTGCCCCAAGACAAGACTCGCAAGAGTAACTTTACCTGCAAAGGGGGTTAACGACTGTAGACAATTGTTAGGCTCAACTACTAATGCGAGTTAAGTAGGAAATGAAGAAACACTATCTAGTCACCCCAAAAAGACATCGAGTAGTATTTATCCGGGGCAAGTTATAATTTATTTTACATGTCATCAGTTTCAAAAACCCTGACTGGTGATCTGGTGCGTTGTAAAAGCCAAGTAATTGGTAATGTTAAATTTAAGTGATCATGCAACTGGTCCAACAGTTGCCGCTTATTTCCTCCCGTAACCACCAATGTAATCTGCTCAGTTTCCGCCAGCGTCGCCAATGAAAGACTGACACGCAGCGACGGCGCAATCGGTGGTGCAATGGCTGCACAGTGATGTGTAGACAGTAAATCAGGATTCATGCCAGGAAATAGCGAAGCAATATGTCCATCTTCCCCCAAGCCTAATACGGTCAGGCTTAATGGCAGCGGCAGATGATCCAGTTGTTGGTGAATTGCTTCGACGGCATCAAAGGGACTTTTGTGCTGAGTCTTGAGGCCAACGAAAGGCGTATCTGCCGGAAGATGTGCCATCAAATACTTTCTTATCAGATGTTCATTCGATTGTTCATCGTTGACATCAACCCAGCGCTCATCTGATAGCGTCACGGTAATTCGATCCCAGGGTAGCTGACATTTTGCCAATGCGGGTAGGTAATGGCGCGGGGTGTTGCCGCCGGGAACAACCAGGGTGGCGTGGGGCTTTCGAGCCAGCGTGTTTTTTAACGTGGTTGCGACAAAATCGGCAAAGCCTCGGCTTAATGATTCGATATCCGGGTAGACATGTCTTTGCATCATCATGGGTTACTTTAATCGACTAACTCGCGTAAATCGGGAACGATTTTAATGTGAGCCGGAAAAGGATTTGGATCGCCTGGAAAAACGCGCCCCAGGAATGCGGTATTGTTGGCTTGTGCGCCTTCCAAATCCGCAATCGCATCGCCGATCATCAACACGGATTCGGCTTTGAGGCCATAGGTCGATAAAAAACTTGCGATGATATTCTTTTTCGGTGCTGGAGCACCATGCACTGCTTTGAAGTAAGGCGTGAGGCCACGGCGTTCGACGATGATTTTGAGCTCTGAGTCGGGCGTGCCGGAAGCGACGAACAATGGAATTCTTTCGGCTTGCTGGTGAATTAGTTCGAGTGCGCCGGGTACTGGGTCAGCCGCGATGACTGCTTCGACTACCAATTCGGAGAAATGGATATCCAGTTGTTTTACTTCCGTTTCGGTCAATGGCGGTTTGTTGAGATAGTGTTGTTGGAAGTGCCGGAATTTGTGGTAGCGCGACATGCCGCCGTTTTGATTGTGGAATTGCACCACTTTTGCGACGATGTCCTCACCATGCGGTCGATACAATTCTGCGAATGCCTGTGTTTTGATTTTTCCAGATTCCACCACGACACCGTCAAAATCAAAAATGATCGCTTGCCAGTCAAAGTTTTTCATGGTCATGCGCGATTATCCGAGGTGGTTGGGGTGGCGTCGTCATTTTCATCGTTATGATGCAAATCCTGGTGAATTTCTCGCAGGCAGTCGAGCATGCCTTGTCCTAGGTCGACATGTTCATTCAAAACCAATTTTCGGCCAATTCTCGGTTGAAATGCATACGGTGTGATTTTATAGTGATGCACGGTATTAGCTTCATCGAAATGCAATTCCACTGGCCACGGCAACATTTCCGTAATCATTGTCATCACGTCTCGGATGCGCAGTTTTTCCTGGCCGGTCAGAATCAGGTGTCGATTGGCGAATTCTGGCGCCAGCACTTGCACGCTCATGCGCGCGGCATCTTCGACATGGATGTACTCGCGCATTGCATCGCCACTGCCTTTGTAGGTGATCGAGTGCTGTTCGATTGCTTCGTGCAACATGCGATAAATGCCGTTGCGTCTGTCGGCGCGTCGGCCATACAGCGAGCCATAACGTAAAATGTTGTAATCCAGGCCGTAGCGCTCGTGATAGGTTTCGGTAAAACGTTCCGCAGCTTGCTTGCTGGCACGATAAAAAGAGCCGGATTCGGAATAAACATAGACGCTGCTGGCAAACACAAAACGGCGCGCACCGGCGATACGGGCGGCTTCGAGCACATGCATGTTGCCCAGCACGTTAATCGTTGCAGTGGGAATGGGCTTGTCGTGTGCTTCGTCGATATCGGCGATTGCGGCGAAGTTATACACGATCGATGTTTCCTTGGCGGCTTCGATCACTTGGTTGAGATCCATGATATCGCCAACGATCATTTCCTGGTTGCTTTTAAGAAATGGTGAGGGATTGCGATCGAATAGCCGCACTTGATAGCCTGCGGCGGATAATGCGTCGGCGACATGACTACCTAAAAAACCGCTGGCGCCAAACACGATTACTTTTTCATTCGAAATCGCTGTCATTGAATTACACCTGTTTTGATCAATCCTTGCAGTAAATTTTCCGCTGCTTCGATTTCCATGAGTCGCCGTGACTCTCTAGCCAGGGAACCGATATGCGATGTCACGATGATGTTATTCAATTCAAGCAATGCTCCTTGGTAAGGCTCATGCTCAAAAACATCCAGTGCGGCCGCACTGACTTTGCCGGATTTGAGTGCATCCGCCAATGCGCTTTCGTCGACCAATCCGCCGCGTGCCGCGTTGATGATAATGGCTTCCGGTTTCATCACTGCTAACGCTTGCGTATTCAGCAAATGATGCGTGGAGGGTGAGTAGGGCAGGTGCAAGGTGATAATGTCGGCTTTTGTCAGCAACTGTTCCAGTGGCAGCAATGTGACGCCATCAGGCACTTGGTCGGCGTACGGATCATACGCGATAACCGTGGCTTCAAATGCTTGACACAAGCGTGCAACCCGGCGGCCTATATGTCCCAGACCGATGATGCCGACGGTTTGCGCCGCCAGCAGGCGGCCTTGCGTGCGTGGCCATTCGCCTTTGCGCACGGCCTGATCAATTGCGCTGATCTGTCGCAGTAGATTTAAAATGTATCCTAGTGTCAGTTCCGCAACCGCCTGCGCAGGGGCTTCCGGCGTATTCAGGACAGCGATGCCGCGATTCTTGGCCGCAGTCAGATCGACGCTATCCAAACCGGCGCCGCAGCGCGAGATGACTTTCAGTCTGGACGCGGCTTGAAAGACTCGTTCGGTCAGGGGCTCGATACCTGCGATCAGGCCAATCGAGCCATCTTTCAGTAATTCGATAATTTCGTCTTCGGTCAGTTTGCGGCGGTGTGGATTGGTGATGATGCGCATACCCTTTTGCAGTAATTGCTGCAGTGGCGGGTTGTTGTCAATATCAAACGATGAGGTGGAAATAATCAATGTATTCATGATGTTTTCAGTGTCTCGCGAATGTTATGTAAATGGGTGCGACAAATTGAATCCAGAATGCGGATATCCAATCCATACCCAAGAAAATTAAAACCTGTTTGAATGCGTTGTTGCAGCGCTTGCGGATCGGGTTCGATAACATGAATGCCGCCAGATTTGTTGGCGCGGCGGCCTGCTTCCAGCACTTGCGCGATGGCTGCTTGTACATCGGGATGGTCGAGATCGCCGGGACGCCCCATGGAGCCAGATAAATCGTACGGACCAATAATATATGCATCGATGCCAGGAACCTCAAGGATGCTATCGATGGCTCTGACAGCGTCGACATGTTCAATCATTACGACAATTATCGCATTCTCTTCCAACCACTGGCGGTAAGCCTGAAAACTGTGGCCATAGCCCTGTGCGCGTGCCAGGCCGACACCGCGCTGTCCGCGCGGCGGGTAATATACGCCATCGACAGCGGCTTTGGCATCTGCGGCGCACTTGATCATCGGTACCATGATACCAGTGGCACCAGCATCCATAACACGCTTGATCTGATCGGGGTGATTAGACGTCAGGCGCACAATGGCTGGGCATTGTTTGCCGTCCAGCACCTGGATGATTGATTGCACTTCGCTGAGTTCCAGCACGCTGTGCTCCATATCCAGCACTAACCAGTCAAAGCCGGCCGCTGCCATGATTTCGGCAATCGACGGATGTCCCAGTGTGACCCAGGAGCCGATGGTCAATTCGGAACGGTTTAATTTTGCTTTTAATGACATGGCGATTCCTAGTAGCGGGTGAGCAGTGGATCTGCTGCCATCAATTTCTCGACGCGCAGCAGATCTGCCATGGTATCGACCGCTTGCGTGTTAAATTCGGTCGGCACCATTTTAACCTGCAGTCCATGTTCGAGCAGACGCAACATATCGATTGATTCCAATTGCTCTAAGGGCGTGGGCGTCAGGCGAGTGTATTGGAATAGTGTTTCGCGGCGGAAAGGGATAATGCATACTTGCTTGTACGCGGCCGTATCAACGAAACCGGTTTTAGCAAGCGATGGAATCGGGCGGCGTGACATGTAGAGCGCATTGTTTTGTTGATTCATGACGACTTTGATGGTGTTGAAATCATGATAATCAGGTTCATGATCGATTTTGCGTACCAGATTCACGCAGCCTAATTCCGGATCGTTTCTAAAGGGCGCAACAGCGGTATCGATCATGTCCGGATGTGTCATCGGTTCGTCGCCTTGTACCATTACGATCAAGTCTGCATCGGGGATTTGGATGACTGCTTCGGCGACTCGATCGCTGGCGCGTTCGTGCGTGTCGGCAGTCATGATAACCGGAGCGCCAAAGCTTTCAGCGACTTGGCGAATTTCTTCGTCACAAGTTGCAATGTAAGTGGCGTCGAGTGATTTACTCATGGCTACACGTTTGTAAATGTGCTCAATCATCGAGCGACCCAGGATTTGTGCGATAGGTTTTCCGGGAAAACGTGATGAGCCCATGCGGGCGGGAATGACTGCAATTGTTTTCATGAAATTTTGTGTGATTGGTTGGAGTTATAAATGTACGGCCAAAGATGATGTATTGATTATCCGGTTTTTTTTATTTCCTGGGCAATAGTTATTCGAAAATTTAAATACTTTCTTACGTGTTGTGGTTTTTTCACAGGCGCGGACATGTTACTGGTAATTGGGAAGTTGCGAGAGTAAAATGGCGCGCTTTATCGAATCATCTGTTTAAATAGGAAAAAGGCCTAAAATGCACCTTGTTCTGAATATTTTTTCATCATGGTTATGAAAGCGCTTTTTTTTCTTCGGCACTATAACGATATCGATCATGTTACTCCGATTGTTTATCAGTGGATTGAATCAGGGCATCAGTGTGATGTGGTACTGATTGGATCGGCGCAATTCCGGCGTGATTTTCGCGTCAAGTATTTGAGTCAGTTGCAAGGTGTGCGTGTGGCGCATATGAACGAGCTGTTTTCGTGGATGGATTACTGGAAATGGCGTTTGCAGATGCTGATGCTGACGCGCAATGTTCGACGTATCAAAGTGATTGGTAGGTTGGCGGAAAAATTGGCGGAACGGATTGACGAGAAAAAACGCGACCCATTATGGCGGCATACTGCGGGATTTTTGCTGGATCGTTGTTTTGGTAGCGAAGGCAAGGGTGTGGTAGCTTTTGATTGGGTTGAGCGTAATTCGGTAATTTGCATAGAATGGGTCGAGGTTGTTATTGCCATGGCCAAAGAACGTGGACTGGGAACTGTATCGTTGCCGCATGGCGATAGTCCGCATGCCAGCCAATTGATTCGCCGTGGCGAGCGTAGGGCTGAACCGGATGCAACATTCTCGGCAGCTACGATATTCGACAAAGTGGTGGTTCCTAATCAGCTATGCGCTGTGCGTTTTCGTCCGTTTATGACAGAAAGCCAGCTTGCCGTGTTAGGTTCGCCCCGTTATTGCGAGGTATGGCTCAATGTATTATCCGGATTGATGCCGCCTTCACCACTTACCCGATCGAATAGTAAGCTTAAGATAGTCATGTTTCTACGCAAAGCCAATTTCACCACATTCTGGGAAGAAGTGGGCGAAGTGGTGCATATGCTGGCCGGGTTTCCCGATGTCGAGTTGATCATCAAACCACATACGCGTAGCGGATGGAAGCAGTCACTGACCAAAGACAGCTCGATCAAGAAGCTACCGAATGTAACTGTTGCCGGTGATGGTGCGCATTCGGTGCATTTGATGAACTGGGCTGATGTCATTATTGATTTGGCCACTTCCGTGGTATTTGAAGCGGTCAGGACAAAAAAGCCGGTTCTGGCTGCTGATTATTTGATTGCAGCCCGTTCCGCTGTGGCTTATTACATGCCGGAGACGGAATTGAAATGCCGCGACGATGTGTACGAGAAAATTAATTATTTTCTTGCTAACGGATTTGATTCCTTTTATGTGGAAGAACATCGGCAACACTTTTTAAAGGAAATGCTGGACTATCCGGACGCCAATGTGTTACCTCGTTATGTGTCTTTACTTGAGCGGCTGGCAAGCTGAACCGCAACGCTAGAGGCCATACAGGGATCATGATTGATCGTTAATCCATGAGAGATAAGATTCGAGCTATGGATATTTTCAACGAATTGATTGTGGCAGCCTATAAACTGAAGGGTGGCTATACCGATGTACGAGTGCGGGATCAACGGATTCTGATTTCGGTTGATCACTTGCGTACGCTCAATCGAGCCAAAACGTATTCGAAGAAAGAGCCTGATACGTTGGATTGGCTGGATAGCTTCGAATCGGGCTCGTGCTATTTTGATATTGGCGCTAATATTGGTCAATATTCATTGTATCCGGCGAAAAAATATGACAACGCTGTGCAGATATTTTCTTTTGAGCCACAGAGCAATAACTACTATGCGCTCAATAAAAATATTTACTTGAATAATTTAGGGAGTCATATTTTATCCTACTGCGTTGCGGTATCGGGTCGCAGTGAGTTTTCGAAGTTGTATATTCCTAAATTCATTCCGGGAGGGAATCGGTCTCAATTCGGGCATGAGAGTCTGGAGAATATGAAAATATCAGCGACGCACATTCAAGGAATATTTGGTGTGACATTGGATGATTTGTGCGGGAAATGGGGATTTCCATGTCCTAATTATATAAAGATTGATGTCGATGGGATAGAAATTCCTATTCTGGAAGGCGCGTCCACCGTTCTGGGAAACCCCGCGTTGAAATCAGTGATTATCGAATTGGGAACCGATGTCGAGCAGGATAAGGCCATTGCGATTATGAGACAAGCTGGTCTCGAAGTGACTCGAAGACCATCCAGGAATTGGGGTGAAACCTGTTTGATCTTTGGCAGGATTTGATCCGTTGTTTTTTCTTGGGTAATGAATACGTTCCCGACTCCCACAATTGATGTAGTGATTCCTGTCTATAATGCACCGGAATTTAGCAAACGGTGCATTGATTCTGTGGTGGCGCATCTGGGTTTATCCATTCGAACGGTTTATATCCAGGACGATGCTTCGGAACCAGAAACTCACGCCATGCTGGATGGCCTGTCGCATCCACAAATCAAGGTTTTTCATGCGCCGGACAATAAGGGGTATGGAGGATCAGTGAATGATGCCGCTGCGCGTTCTGATGCTGATTGGATACTGGTACTCAATTCAGATATCGAAGTTCTGGGAAATTTCTTGCCTCTACTTTGTGCAGCGATTACTGTTGACCAGAAATTGGCGGTTATTAGTCCAGCTGAAGGAGATATTCCAAGTGCAAAGGCTGACTATTACTTGCGTCAACCAGGCGGTTATATTGCCACCTATCGATTTAGAGGCTACGCTTTTTTGATCCGTCGTGCTGTTTTTCAAGCGATGGGTGGATTTGATGTGCAATTTGGTCGAGGCTACTATGAGGACACTGATCTAGGGCGGCGGTTGATGAAACAAGGGTGGCGCATGGGAGTGCATCCGGATGCAGTGGTTCGTCATGAGATTGGTGTGTCATTCGGGCGCGGAAAAGCATATCAGGAATTAGTGCAGCGTAATCGTGCGTTATATTTCTCGCGCTATCCACTCGCACGGCAAAATATTCTGGTTGTTTCGGGTGCTTATACATTGGCCGATCTGCCTTTAGAATTGGTGGATTCGCTTGAGCAAGTGATGTGGCAAGGTGGGCGACTCCATTGGTTAACGCCCGCGCGATTGCCAGTGCTATCCTGTCTGCAAATGCGCAACAGCAAAATTAACCTGAGTGTGGTGGTGAAATTAATGCTACGTGGTTGGTCGCGAGAAGATAAGCGTATCACTGCGGTGTGGTTGCTTCCAGCTGTTCCTGTATGGACACGCACTTTATTGAAATTGTTTGTTCTGTTGCGTCGCTTAGAAGTGCGCGAATGGAACGCCGCGTCACTCTAGCGTCTCAGTCTATCGGTTCTATGTCAACGAATAATACAAGACGGGAATGGTTCATTCGGTTTGCATTGGTCTTTTTTTGCGTAGGATTCTGGCGCAGCGAGTGGATGCTTATTTCTTCTCCACTGTTGATAGCTGCATGGCTTATGGACGGTGGTGCATGTCGTCTGAGTCAAACGTTCAAAGTGCCGCTGGTGCAAGCATTACTACTTTTGTGTGCGCTATTGTTGCTAGGGTTGCTATGGAGTGAATGGCCACAAAATGGACGAATGAAATGGTTAAAGTATTTTGCGCTCCTAATCTTTATTCCCTTTTATTCACTGATAAACAAAGAGCGCTTGCCGTGGGCGTTGGGTAGCTTGATTGCTAGTTATTTATGTGTTCTCGCGGTTGGAGTTTATCAGTGGCTTGACATTGATGCTCAAGGCATTCCATTGTTGGGAATGTCTTATTTGAGTTTTTCGGCAATGCTTGGGATTGGTGCAATTGTAACCAGTGGAATTGCTTGCATGAATTCATCGATCAAACTGCAGATATTGTTTGTGATGGGTGTTTTGACTTTACTTTTCATTCAATTTCATCAGAATGGAAGAATGTTTTTGTTAGTAACCTTAATTAGCATATTACTGATAATCTTTTTGCGTTACAAAATAGAAATGAGAAAGTTTTTTAGTATCTTGCTTTTAATGCTGATAGTCGGAGTTGCTTTTGCTTATAGTAGCCCTGCATTTCAGGTTAGATTGATGCAGATAAAAAGTGATATCGAATTATTACAGCAAGGAAATCACAGTTCCAGTTTAGGCTATCGCCTTGCAATGTGGGATGTTGGTCTGCATGGCGTTGCAGAGCGTCCTTTGTCAGGTTTTGGTACAGGTGCACCCGAGAAATATTTCGAAAAGACCATTGTGACATACAGGAATGGACTATATAAGGATTTGCCGGAATTCCAGGAAACTGTGCATTACCATAATGATTGGATTGAAATCGGCATGCATGTCGGTATTCTCGGTATGCTGACCTTGGGGTTTCTATTATGGAGCTGGTATCAAGCATTTCATAGGAGCAATTTGAATTTACTCGGTGCGGGCTTAGTAAGTTTTATCTTTCTAGCTGGGTTTACGGAGACTTTTATTATTTTTAGCAGAACACCGATTCTGTTGTTGATAATTACTGCAATAGCTATGAACTGGAATGAACGTGAATGAGACAGTTAAGAATTCGCTGCGGCAAAATCTGATCGGCACTGAAGCGACGTCAGATTGCTATTTGTGTGGAAAGCCTGGGAAAATATTGTATCGTCACTGTAGTGATTATTTTTTTGGTACTTATGGAGAATGGAGTTTTAAAGCATGCAGAGGGACTGATTGCGGTTTGGCTTGATCCAAGAATCTACGTTAAGTGAGATTAGAAAAGCGTACCAAAATTATTATACGTATTTCTCATCATATTATATGCAGCAAGCACGGATGGTGCGTATTATTCGCGTAGTTTTGCATAGTCTGAGTATCTATCTGCTGAGGTTGCGAAAAGAGCGCGGGCACTATAAGTGTATGTATTTGGATCAGACCTTGCCGGGCCGGTTATTGGAAGTAGGTTATGGTAACGGTAAGCGATTAGCGCGAATGCAAGCATTGGGTTGGGATGTTGTGGGACAGGAGATTGATCCGGTAGCAGCTAGTTATGTCTGTGAAGCAAGAGGTATTCCCGTGCATTTAGGGATGCTTGAAAGCTTGGATGTAATCGAAGGTTATGATGCTGTTATTTTGAGCCATGTGATTGAACATGTGCATGACCCTCTGGCTTTGCTGAAGACGTGTTTTCGCCTACTTAAAAAAGATGGTGTACTGGTTGTTCTGACGCCGAATGTGGCGAGCTATGGTCACCGCAGGTTTGGTGCGGGGTGGCGCGGACTTGAGCCACCCAGGCACTTACATTTATTTTCTCGTAAAACATTGCTCCGGCTTGCGCAAAAAACCGAATTCAATTCTTTGCGCTCATGGACGACAACGGTAGGTGCTTTTGGTATTGGTCAGGCAAGCACATCTTTTGTGAACGATGCAACAGAAGGGCGGCATCATATGACTGTGCGTGATGTTTTGAGAGGATTTTGGTTCCAACTTGTGGCGCGAATTATTTTTTATTTGATCAAGACTCCGGCGAGGAGTGTGTATTAATGGCTACGAGGAAGTGACTGATTCTTTTAACTAGGTGGGGCAGGGCATGGATGATTTTCGATCGACAGGTATTGATGATGCAGACGGGTTAATCCCGGTTAATCCTGCTATTGAAGCATATATGCGTAACTTAGTTATACGCACGGATCACCCGGTTCTTTTTGAAATGGAAGAGCTTGCGCGGCAAGAGAATTTTCCGATTGTGAATCGTCTGGTCGGTGTTTTTCTTAAAACTCAAGCAAGTATGATCAATGCTAAAAGAGTATTTGAATTCGGTAGCGGTTTTGGTTATTCGGCTTATTGGTTCGCGAAGGCAATTGGGCATGATGGCCGCGTGATATGTAGCGATTCGGATGCAGTAAATCGTCATCGCGCAAAAAAATATCTTTCTGCTGCAGAGTTATGGCAATGCGTAGAATTCCATGTGGGTTTGGCACAAGATGTTTTTGAGCAGACTGATGGCTTGTTTGATATTTGCTATAACGATGTTGATAAAAGCGCTTATCCAGAAATATGGCAAATAGCCAAGCATAGGATACGTTCTGGCGGTCTATACATTGCAGATAATGTTTTATGGCATGGACGGGTGGCAGTAAAGAATTATCAGAATGAGATTGATGCGTCGACGGCGGCGATAGTCGAACATAATCAGATGATTTTTAATGACCCGGATTTTGATGTGTTTATTAATCCAATTCGGGACGGAGTAATGGTCGCGAGAAAGAAATAATGTTTTTTTATGCAAATGACCTGGTCCTGTCAGGATTGAATCGTTGTGCATTTCTCATGGCGGTTTAATCGATTAATTGGTATAGTTATTATATAGGTAGCGAGTCGTGTTGGATGGGGTCGCTACATGTCTTTAGTTCTAAATAATCTGTTTTCAAGGAAAATAATATGCAAATTCATGTTTACGATACTTATGTTAAAGCGAAAGATGGTCATACGATGCACTTTGATGTATTTACTGCGGTGAAGGATGACCAGAAAGCTGTCGAGTATGCAAAACAATGGCTTGCATCGATTGGTGAAGGCGATGCAGTTATTACCAGTAAGGAATGCAGTTTTTGCCATAGTCAAAGTGCGCCTGCCAATGTTATGGATGAAATCAGCCAGAATGGTTTTTATATTTACAAGATGGAAGGTTGTTAATAATTTTATCTTATGATTAGCAGGTTGGAGTGAAAATGCTTCTTGCTTTTTGACTCCGATTAATCAAAACTGTAATGACTATAATTTTCAAGGTTTCTAAAATGAAGCATAAATTTACCAGATTAGTAACTATTGGCGCTGTTTTTATCTTATGCAATTCAGTTCAAGCTGCGGAGCCGAAACTTATTGGCCAGCATGGGGATTGGACGGCTTATACGTTTATGGAAAGCGATAGCAAAGTTTGTTATATGGTGAGTCAACCTAAAAAATCAGAGGGGAATTACACCAAACGTGGTGATGTTTTTGCTCTGATTACGCATCGTCCAGCTGAGAAAAGTAAAAATGTTTTCAGTTTTATTGCTGGCTATTCCTATAAACCAGGAAGTGACGCGACAGTTATTGTGAATAATCAGAATTTTCGTCTTTTTACTCAGGATGATTCGGCGTGGGGCTCGGACGAAGCTACTGACAATAAGATTACGGATGCAATCAAGCGAGGAAACTCACTGGTGGTTAAAGGAGCGTCAACGCGAGGGACGGCAACAACAGATACATTTGGGCTCAGTGGCTCAAGTGCAGCCCATAAAGCAATTTCAGCTGAGTGCGGCGTGAAATAAAACAAGGAATGCAACATTTTTAGGACTTATGTCTTCTATTGGCAAGTTGTGACAAGGAAATGGTATGACCGATAAGATAGTTATCTATCAAAAGCCTACTTGCAGTAAATGTAGAGCGACATTATCTCTGCTTAAGGAGAGTGGTGAGGAATTTGAATCGATTAATTATTATGAAACACCCTTAACGGCGGGGGAGCTGCGAGAATTGATTCAAAAACTTAATTTGCCAGTGCGTGATATCCTTCGCAAGGACGAGCCGGCGGCGCATAATTTAAGCGCCGCATCCGATGATGAAATTATTAAGGCGATGGTGGAAAACCCGGATCTGATTCAACGTCCCATTGTAGTCAGTGGTGACAGAGCAAAGCTATGCCGCCCGCCAGAAACTGTTATGGATTTTCTTAAATAATAAACTTGTAGACCTAGTCTTGAATTGCAATCACCGTACATTGATGTAGCGTAATGTACGGTGATTGGCTGACTATGTGCCCGTATTTACTCTGTTGTGATTGGAGCTGGTTCTGGTTGTGCGGGTTGTTTTAGGTTTTTGTTGCTACCTATACGAGCAGGTAGTTTCTCGCGAATGCGAGCTGATTTGCCAGCACGATCCCTGAGGTAATAAAGTTTTGCGCGGCAAACTGCGCCTCGGCGTTTAACTTCAATGCTTGCGATCAATGGGGAATAGGTTTGAAAAGTACGTTCTACACCTTCTCCGCTTGAAATTTTACGAACAGTGAATGCTGAATTCAGTCCGCGATTCCTTTTGGCTATCACAACACCTTCATAGGCCTGTACACGCTTACGTTCTCCTTCGACAACGTTGACATTGACAGTAATGGTATCTCCAGGGGAGAAGTCGGGTAAGTCTTTGTTCAGACGTTTCATTTCTTCTGCTTCTAATTGCTCAATCAAGTTCATGTTTTTCTCCTATTGACCGGTTCTACCTGGATTTACAGGACTGTTTAAATTCTTCTAAAAGCTTTTCTTCTTCTGCTGTCAATCCATGGGCAAATTTCAAATTAAATAAATCGGGCCTTTTTAGCCATGTTCTACCAAGTGCTTGCTGAAAACGCCAGCGATGGATCTTTGCGTGATTACCTGACATTAGTATTTTGGGGACATGATGGCCTTTGTAAATTTCTGGGCGAGTATAGTGTGGATAATCTAACAATCCTTCCACAAATGAGTCTTGGTTTGCAGATTCCAGATTACCCAATGTTCCTGGAATTTGTCTCGTAATACAGTCTATCAATACCATTGCGGCCAATTCTCCACCGGAAACAACATAATCACCAATAGAAATTTCTACATTAACCTGACGTTTGATCAAACGTTCATCAATACCTTCATAGCGTCCGCAAAGTAATATTAAACCTGGCAGTTTGCTCAGTTGTGTGACCATTTTATGATCAAGCCGACTTCCTTGGGGTGTTAGGTAGGCAACTGTGGGTTTAGTAATACCTAATGTATTTTGTCTTTCCCGTGCTTGAATAATGGCGTCGTCTAAGGGTTGAGCCATCATGACCATTCCAGGCCCACCACCGTAGGAACTATCATCTACTGTGCGATAATGATCGTGAGTAAAGTTTCGCGGATTCCACGTGCTAAGATTGAAAATTCCGTTTCTGCTTGCTTTACCTGTTACGCCATTTTGTGTGATGGCATCGAACATTTCTGGAAACAATGTGATGACATCGCATTCAAATGGCATGGCTCGTGCCTTAATAATCCCGATTCCAATCAACTATGATCTGAGCATTTTTCAAGTCGACTTTCACGACATACTGAGAAATACAAGGTATAAGAATTTCTTTTTTTTCATTGTCTGTTTCTGTTATTCGCAAAACATCGTTTGCACCTGTTTCGAATAAACCGACAACTGTGCCTAGTTCCTCTCCTTTTAAATTAATGACCTTGGCATTAACTAAATCAGCCCAGTAATAACCGTCAGTTCCATTCTCAGGTAAATCCGGTAGCCAATCGCGAGGGATTGCGATCTGTGTTCCTTTGAGTTTGGTTGCTTGTGTGCGGTCAGTACATTCTTCTAATTTTGCTAGCAAAGTGGTGCCATGGATACGACCATTAACCACGTGCACTTTTTGCCATTCGGTATTTTCGTTGCTTAACCACCATTGCGAGTATTCCATCAATCCATCTAAGTACTCTGTGCAGGGATTAATTTTTATCCAGCCATAAATTCCATATGGACCGATGATATGACCCATTACTATCATTCGTGCAATTTTGATTTAACTGCCGTTTGCTGAGGCTTCTTTTTGGATTGTAAATTGTTTGATTAGACGAGTCACCGTTGATGATAATTGCGCTCCTTGGGATTGCCAGTATGCAACTCGTTCTAATTGAACTCGAAGAGCTTCTTCGCCTCCCGTTGCTCTCGGATTGTAAAAACCGACACGTTCTATGAAACGGCCATCGCGCGCATATTGTGAATTTGCTACAACCATGTTAAAAAAAGGGCGTTTTTTTGCACCGCCCCGCGCCAATCTTATAATGACCATAATTTTATGTCTGCCTATACTATAACTAACTAAACTGGTTGGATTAATTAATGTTAATTTTGAAGTGCGATGCGCTTTCTTTCTTTAATTAAGAAACTAGATAACATTTAATTTTACATTAAATTTAATGAACGTGACAAGTGATTAAATAATCATACTTGTTGAGCTTGTTGGTTCCTTAATAAAGAAGCGGCCTCGCAAATTCGGACAGTCCGATAAGTGGTAATCTTGCTCAACCC
>NZ_CADEGP010000040.1 GCF_902826915.1 uncultured Nitrosomonas sp. | reverse complement strand
CGTCAACTAACAGAAAGTCATCGCCCAATATGCGGATGTAATCGTTGCCCGTACCGCCATCGAATGAATCCGCACCACCACGGCCGATCATGCGGTCATTTCCTTCTCCACCCTCAAAGCTTTCCGCCGCTTTGGTGCCGGTGAAAATATCGTCTCCCGGCGTGCCGGGGAAATCCACGTCATCGACAAAACTGCTGCGGCCAAAGATTACGTAACTGGAGCTAGTATATGGAGCACCCACAATCAAATCATCAAACCCATCGCCGTTGACATCTCCCGCACCGCTGACTGAATGGCCTGATTCATCATCCGCAGCCACACCATCCAGACGAAACCCATTGACTCCGCTAAGATCAGATAGATTTATTGCAGCTTCAAACCCTGAAGCTTTTCCGAATACGACATAACTGGAACCAGAGTCTCTTCCGTTTGGATCTGCTCCGTGAGCACCGATAATGACATCATCGAACCCGTCGCCGTTGACATCCCCCGCACCGCTGACTGAATGGCCTGATTCATCATCCGCAGCCACACCATCCAGACGAAACCCATTGACTCCGCTAAGATCAGATAGATTTATTGCAGCTTCAAACCCTGAAGCTTTTCCGAATACGACATAACTGGAACCAGAGTCTCTTCCGTTTGGATCTGCTCCGTGAGCACCGATAATGACATCATCGAACCCGTCGCCGTTGACATCCCCCGCACTGCTAATTGCAGAAATCACCCCCTCGCCGCTATGCAGCCGAAAACCATCACTGCCGTTAAGATTGCTTAGATGCAAAGAGGCATCAAATCCCGATGCCTTACCAAACACCACATAGCTATCGAGGCCCCCACCACCAGCAATAAAATCATCAAAGCCATCGCCGTTCACATCCCCCGCAGTGCTAACTGACTCATTACGAGAATACCCCGTATCTTTTTCCAGACGAAAACCGTTGCTACCATTAAGGTTTGATAAATCCAGCGATGCACCGAACCCTGTTGGCTTGCCAAATACTATGTAGCTAAATTCGTGGTAGGTCATGTAATCGAAATTCTGTTGGCCATCACTTACTATCAAATCATCGAGGCCATCGCCATTGATATCGCCTGCACCTTTAACCGATAAGATTATACTGTTACTCAAAACAGAAAAACCATCATCGCCGTCAAGGCTGCCTAAATCCATCATGGCATTAAACCCGGCTTCCTTACCAAACACAACATAACTCTTATTTGCAATATAGGTTTCGTCGAAAAATGAACTCTCAGTAATAGCAAAATCATCAAAGCCATCACCGTTGATATCTCCTACGCCACTGACTAAATGATCTATAGAATCCTGAAATCCGTCCGGTACTCCATCCAAACGAAAGCCGTTTTTGCCGTCAAGATCAGGCAGATTCACCGTGGCACTAAAATCGGATTCTTTACCAAATACCACGTAACTGAGATTACTTGATGAATATGCATATACACCGGAACTTCCCACGATCACGTCATCAAAACCATCACTATTAATATCACCCGCGTTGCTGACCGAAAAACCCGTCTGGTCTGGTGCTCTGCCATCCAAACGAAAACCGTTACTGCCATCTAGACTGGATAAATTGATACTGGTCGTTGTTGCCATTTTTCTAAATTCCCCAATAAAAGCGATTTGCCGACAGGGCATTCTCTAAATACTATAAGTCGTTAATTTAAATTACTTTTATGAATATTCTTGATGAGATCAGACACTGTGACATAAAAATTATTTTATGTAAATACAGATAATTCTGATTGTATGTGTAGGTTTTACAGAAGCCCAAGCGGCGCTTAAAATATAGCAGAAGACTGTTGAAAAACGCATTCAATGCAGATAGTTACCATGCAAAAACAGGCCAGAAAGCACAAGCTCTCTGACCTGTTTCCGGTGGCACCGAAGGCGCTACGGATAATTCTCAAGCGGCCTGTTAAAATTTAAGCAAAATCTGTCGTCACATTCACGCCAACCAACAGCACCGCATCATCTTGCATATAAGTATGGAAATTGCCGTGAACACCGCCATCCGTCCAACCGCTGCTTAGCCCAACCACGCTATCTCCGGCGTTGCCTTTAACCTTGAGAGTATTAGTCGTACCCGACAAATCGATCACATCCTGCGCAGTCAAGGCCAGCGAATTATCCCCGACACCATACAAAGCGATGATCTCAATCCCGTGAATTTTATCGATCACGCTGGATAAATCCAGATTAAAACCGCTTCCGGCCAGTCCCAGAATGTCGACACCCGAACCGCCGTCGGCCCATTCAAAACTGTCGTCCGAGATGCGAATGTAATCGTTACCCGAGCCACCATCGAACCAATCCGCACCGCCACGGCCAATCAGGCGATCATTGCCCGCCTCGCCCTTAAAGCGCTCCTCCGCCCGGGTGCCGGTGAAATTATCGTCTCCGGGCGTACCCTGGAAATCCAAGTCATCCACAAAGCTGCTGCGGCCAAAGATTACGTAACTGGAGCCTGAATATCTACCGTTTGGATCAGCTGTATCAGCACCAACTACCAAATCATCAAATCCATCGCGGTTGACATCTCCTGCATTACTGACTGACCAACCCGATCTGTCATCCACTGCCACTCCATCCAAACGAAAACCATTGCTGCCATTGAGATTGGATAAATTGATACTGAAGGCTGCCATGATAAAAATTCCTTTTCTAAAATCAACTCATCAATAAAATAACATTATGTGAAATATCAAATTGTTCTGAGCAGCGCAAGATTGATATAAATCAAAGCTGCATCATTTTTCAGATGAAAATAAAAATTTTCATCTCCACGAACGAGATTGAGTAATGCGATATTTTTTTGATAGCTATTGCTATTGCTGATACTTTCTGAGAGGAAATGGCAATGCGCCATTTTTGTGTGTGGCTATCTTTATTGCTTGGAAAATCTTTACTCGTGGCCCGTCAATCTTGATCGTCCCTGTCAAAATTTTCAGATCGTTGTGGCTTGTGCGTTATGTTGGGTTGAATCTCAGGTTGTTTAGGTTCGTGTTTGCGCACAAACCAGGAGAAAAATAACGGCACAAAAATAGTGGCGACGGTGGTTGCCATGATCATGCCGCCAAAAACACCGGTTCCCATCGATTGCCGCGCTGCTGAGCCGGCGCCGGTGGCAATGACCAGCGGAACCACGCCTAATATAAATGCCATTGAAGTCATTACGATCGGACGGAAACGCAGTTGTGCTGATTGAATCGCTGCCTGTGTAATATCAACGCCCTGTTTCATCCTCTGGCTGGCAAATTCAACCAACAGTATCGCATTCTTTGCCGTCAATCCGATTAACGTCACCATCCCGATTTGAAAATAAATGTCATTGGGCATTCCACGCAGTAGAATTGCGGCTAATGCACCGAGCATCGCAAACGGAATCGCCATAATGACGGCTACAGGCAACGCCCAAGTTTCAAATTGCGCAGCCAGAATCAGGAAAACCATCACGACCGCAAGACTAAAGGCGAAGATCGCCGCCGAGCCCAATCTTTTTTCCTGAAATGCGGCGCCGGTCCAGGCAATTTGATAGCCTTCCGGCAAGGTTGCGGCTGCAATGCTTTCGACCAGTGCAATGGCCTCGCCGGAACTGACACCACGGGCACCGCTTCCCATGATTTTCGCCGCCAGCAGACCATTGAACCGTTCCAGTTGCTCCGCACCGACGATATGTTTGACTGTGCTCAAAGCTGACAGAGGAATCATCAAACCGGATTCCGAACGCACGTATACTTTTCCCAAATCCTCCGCTTTCATGCGGAACGCGGCTTCGGCTTGCAATTGCACCCGATAGGTTCGCCCAAAGCGATTAAAATCATTCACATAAAATGTTCCCATGGTGCTTTGTAGCGTGTCATAAATATCCGCGATAGCAACCCCTTGCGCAATGGCTTTAGCTTCATCCACTTCGATAAAATATTGCGGTACCGACGAGCGTAAAAATGAGTTCACCGTCGCCAGTCTTGACTCGTCTCGCAATGCTTGCATGAATTCATTCACCACCGCGGCCAACTGCGCAGTATCAGAACTTGCACGGCTCTGCACAAACAATTCAAATCCGCCGGTACTACCCAATCCCCGTATGGCCGGTGGATTAAAAGCGATTGCCAGACCATCCGGTTGCTCTGCGCCTACTTGAAATATCTTTTGCACCGTTTCTTCGGCACTGATCGTGCGTTCCGACCAATCTTTCAAGCGCAGAAATATAGTCGACACATTCGTTTTGTTGCCACCGCCAATGAAGTCCAGCCCATTCACTGCAAACTGAAAAATCACGGCAGGCTCCTTACCCAACTCGGCAACAATGGCATCGGCTGTTTGGACGGTCCTTGCCAGCGTAGCACTATCGGGCAAGATCACAGCCGCAATTACAAAACCTTGATCTTCCGCAGGAACTAAACTTTCCGGAATATGCTTCACCAGATAAATCAGCCCCGCAATAACTAACACAAAAATTAGTAGACATCTGATTGAATGGCGCAGACTTAAACCGACCATGCCGACATAAAATCTGCGCACATGCTCGAAGTACGTGTTGAACCAGGTAAAAAAAACCGATTGACGATGCGTGGGCCGAAGTAAAAAGGCGCACAAGGTTGGCGTTAATGTCAGCGCCACAATACCTGAAATGACGCCTGCCACAGCCACCGTTACCGCAAATTGTTGATACAGTTCTCCAGCTATGCCGCCCAGGAAAGCAACCGGAATAAAAACAGCAACCAAAACCATGGTCATCGCCACTACAGCACTGGATACCTGTTGCATCGCTTTGATCGCAGCATTAATGGGTGATAGCTTCTCCTGCGTCATTAAGCGTTCGATATTTTCCAGCACTACAATCGCATCATCGACCACAATGCCGACCGACAGCACCATCGCAAACAGTGTCAAGGTATTAATCGAATAACCTAACAACCAGAGCCCGGCAAACGTGCCAATTAAGGAAATCGGAATGGCGATGATGGGTACCAGCGTGGCACGCCAGCTTTGCAGAAATAGATAAACCACCAGAACGACCAGCAGCATGGCTTCTCCCAGAGTCTTCACCACTTCCCAGATGGAGGCTTTGACAAACACGCTGATATCGTACGAAACAACGTACTGCACCCCTTCAGGAAAATAATGCTTCAGCTCATCCATCTTGGCCTTAACCGCCGCGGCCGTATCCAGTGCATTAGCACCAGAACGTAAAAAAACACCGATGCCCAAACCGGGCTGTCCATTCAGTAAAGTCCGGGTCGCATAGTCTTGTGCTCCCAGTTCAATCCGCGCAACATCTTTTAGATAAAGCACTCCTCGTGCCCCATCCGATCGCAAAATGATATTCTCAAATTGTTCGGGCTCTAGTAACCGGCCTTTTGCAGTAACGGTATAAACCAATTGTTGATCGGCTAATGCCGGTTCCTGCCCTATTTTTCCCACCGCTGGTTGCGTATTTTGCGCGCGGATGGCGCTTGCGACATCGCTGGTTGTGATGCCCAATTGCGCCATTCTGTCCGGCCGCAGCCAAATCCGCATGGAATAGTCCTGGGCGCCAAAAATTCTAGCTTCGCCAACACCCGGCGCACGCCTGACGTCATCCAGAATATTATTAGTGATAAAGTTGCTTAGAAATAGCGCTGTGTGCTGGGGATCCTGGGAAGTCACCGCAAAAACCAGCAACAAATCATTAGTGCGTTTCTGGATGGTAATGCCAGTGCGCCTGACTTCATCAGGCAGACGTGCCAGGGCAGTATTCACTTCATTGCTGACATTGAAAGTAGCACGATCGATATCGGTACCAATCTCAAACGTGACGGTAATCGTTAAGCGCCCGCTCGAATCAGCGCTGGAATTAAAGTACAGCAATCCTTCAATCGCACTGAGCTTCTCTTCAATCGGTGCAGCTACTGTTTTAATAACGGTTTCGGCACTGGCTCCGGGGAAATTCGCGGTCACAATGACCGTTGGTGGCGTAATCCTTGGATACTGCTCAATCGGCAATTGCATGGCAGCTGCCAATCCTGCAAGTACAATAATGATCGACAGAACCGATGCAAAAATTGGCCGCTCAATAAAAAATCTAGCCATAGGTTGAATTGCTGATTATCAAGATGACATATTGGAACGTGGAGAAGATGCTGCGTCTCGTAATTGAGGGTCGACAATTTTACCCGGTGACAATTTAATCAGATTATCCACGACTACCCGATCTCCCGCATTTAATCCATCCAGAATGATCCAATCCTTGCCGATCCAGTCGCCTGCAACAACAGTACGCTGTATGACAGTATTTTGCTCATCGATAACGTAAACAAAGCGCCCAAAATCCGAACTCAAGACCGCAACCTGCGGGACTCTGAATACAGTCTCGGATTCCCCGGCGATAACCCTGACCCGCACAAATTGACCGGGCAGTATACGCTGATCGGTATTGTCAAAAGTAGCACGTAATTGCTGCGTGCCTAACATTGGGTCAATTTTACTGGCGGCAAAATTGATCCTGCCTTCTTGTTGATATTCAGATCCATCCGGAAGAATCATCCGCACACTACGCACATTTTTTTCGTTCAAATGCCCACCGAATCTAGCCACTTCATTATCAGAGAAGCTAAACCGCACCCATATTGGAGACAATTGCGTCAACGTTGTCAGCAAGCTGTTATTGGCTGACACCAGTGCCCCCTCGGAAAATTGTGAACGTCCGGTCACGCCACTAACAGGGGCTTTAACCGTAGTATAGGAAAGATTAAGTCGCGCTTGTTGCACACGGATTTTTGCAGCTTGCAGGGCGGCCTCCTCAATCGCAAGATCTGCTGCGGTCAATTCATAAGCGCGCTGACTGACAAAGTTTTCAGCCAGCAGTTGCCGTTGGCGATCTTCGTCCCTTTGGGCACGCAATACGCGGACTTCCTGCTCGCGCAACACGGCTCCAGCCTCGTTCAAGGCATTTTGAAAAGGCTCAGGATCAATTAAAAATAACGGCTGCCCGGCCTCAACCGCCGCCCCTTCGTTATACACGCGCTGGAGTATAATTCCACCGACACGCGGGCGAATTTCAATTTCCTTCGCGCCCTCAGTTTGCGCGATTGTTTCAATGTTCATGGGCATATTGACTGGCTCAGCAACCATAAATGTCACCACAATGGCTGGATCCATTTTGGCTGTTGGCTGAGTTGGCTCATTGCTCCCACAGCCCAACAACATAAAACACGCTAGCCCATAGTGAAAAAAATGAGTCTTCCCTCTTTTAACAAGTCGCTGTAAAACTATCTGCATAGCCGACAAGAAACAAGAATGATTCAGAAATGTCAAAAAAATAGGAATCGTCACTCGAACAATTTGCTCAATAAGTTATAAATTTAGCATCCATCAGTTATGGAAAAACCACAAAAGCATAATAGGGTTCTGTATAATGATTATGATGATAGCTTGACGGACAATGTAGAAGTATTGCATAGATGAAGATAAGATATTCCTCATTATATTATTTTACCTACCTACAGATATACAGTGGAGTGTTTGCACCTACAGATCTGTTCAATCAGATTAATCCTGACTACTGAAACGGGTGTCAATCGCTCAATACTGCATAATTCGATCAGCCATATTTATTTTTAATACTAGAAAATTAAAGGTGCATTAATATGCCTATCCATATTTTTATTGCCATATTGACTTTCTGCATGATGTCGGTAGCAGTCAATGCTCAGGCATCCTTGAAGTTACCTGAAACTATAAAAGTTGATCCAGCCGCGTTAACCAGTGAACCAATGTGCGACCCAATCATCTCTGCCGCATGGCGCGAAGCCCAGGAAATTGAAGGTGTCAAAATCGAAGCATCCCCAGGTTGCAGCCCGGATAACCCCGCGTGGATCGTAGCGGCGGTCAAAGGAACCAATAATATCTCGATGGATACCTTGATGAAAACCGGGCTTTCACCCGATGCCATCATTAAAACCGATGATCTGGACGGCGATGGTGACCCTGACCGGATTATCATTAAACTGGAAATCATGGAACTAAACGGCAAAACGCCGGATTTTCCCGGAGTGCTTCCAACCTTTGATATTGCTCCCGGCACACAGCCCGGCGCATGGGTTTTTTCCCCCAAAGCCAGCGGCATGTCGACTGAGAATTTTGAGAGCATCCGCGCCAACCCGCTGTTAAGACTGCCTTCACCGGTCATTCGCGTTGAAGTCGGTGATATCGTGCAAATCGTAGTGGAAAACACGCACTATTTTCCGCACAGCCTTCACCTGCACGGCGTTGATCACCCATTCTCACACGGCGAACATGGGGGTCAAGACGGCGTACCGCAGACCAGCGAAGTAGAACTGATGCCTGGCGAACGCCGCGTCTATGAATTCCAGGCACGCCAACCAGGAACCATGTTTTACCACTGCCACGTGCAAACGCATACGCATTTGGCGATGGGACTGGCGGGGATGATTATCGTGGAAGAAAACAAACCAAATAACTGGCTACAAACCTTAAATATCGGCGCGGGTCATGTTCGGCATCCCTCCGTCGCCGTGCGCGAGCAATTCGATCAGGAATATGATCTGCACTATCACGCAATGGATAAGCAGTTAGGAGAGATCATTCAGAAACATAACGACCCCAGACTCATTGCGCGTGATATGAACCGGCGTTATGACATTACCGATTCAACCGAAGACTATTTTACTCTGAATGGCCTGTCATTCCCTTATACGCTCAGGGAATCGCTCATCATTGTTGAGCCGGATCAAAAAATCAAATTACGTTTGCTAAACAGTGGCGGCGAGCAGATTGCCGTCCACACGCACGGCCACCATGCCACGATCACGCATTATGACGGTGTCGAGCATAATCCGATGGCTCAGATCATGCGCGACGTGTTTGATATAGCTCCAGCACAACGTATTGATCTGAAATTGGAGACCGTCAATGATGGCAAGCACAGCTACGGCGAGGGCGACTGGCTGATTCACGATCACCGGGAAAAAGGAATCACCACGGATGGCATGGCCGAAAGCGGCAGTATGAGCTCAATTGTCTATACATCCTATTTGGGTAAAGACGGCATGCCGAAAGTGAGTCATTTTGGCATTGATCTGAATAACTATTTCACTAAGGAATACTTCGAAAGAAGACTACCCATCTGGCAGGATCTCGATGAGTGGGCAAGTCTAGGATCCCCTGGTGAACGTACTGGTCTTGATGCTGCGACACAAACCTCGTTGCTCAATATACTCTACGGTTTATTGGCAGGGCTTCTGATCTATTTAATTTTCGCCAAATGGGGGCAAATTAAGCAAAGCACCACAGCAGCGATTGCACGCCTAAAAAGCCCCAAAGGGAGCAACCAATAATGGCTAAGACTACAACAATTATTTTCTTGCTTGCTGGCATCCTTGCTTTCAATGCGCAGGCAATTGCACAACAGCAAGATAAACCCAGCGAACACGATCAGCATGACCATAGCGGTCACAACATGGATCATGATGCGCATGATGACCATAGCGGACATAGCATGAATCAGGATAAACATGATCACAGCGGCCATAGCATCAGCAAAGGAACCGGTCATGCAGCTGAGCATGGTGCTGATGATACCGATCATGGCCATGAACACGATATTGATCACAGTGCTCATGATACCGATACCCAAGCTACGGAACATGGTGACCTCCATCACCATCACCACATGGATCATGATGACCATATCATGGACCACGAGGGCACCATGATCATGGGACAGAACCTGGATAAACTTCCCAGCAGTTGTCAAAGCATTTCGGAAGAAATTGAGATTACGGTACGCGCCGGCAGAAAGTATGCCGCAAAATTTCCTGGCACTGCTTTCGCATTTGATCAGCAACAGTGGCACGTGAAACCCTGCGCGAAAGTTACCTGGCATTTTATTAACGAGGATAGTGTCCGCCATCAATTTATGATGCACGGCTTACCTAAATATCTATATAAATATGGCATGTTCCATCTGGAAGTCACCGGTCCTAAAACCGTATCCGGCACAATTATCGTACCGGGCGCCGATGAAACCTACTTGGTACATTGCGATATTTCTCATCACATGGAAAAAGGCATGAAAGCGCAATTAGTGGTGGGGAAAGGCGGAGAAGACATTCCAAGTATTCCGGGTTTGACAGCTTACACTATCAACGACATCTACGAAGCGGAAGATCTGCCGAAAGTGTCAGACAAAGCTGAGCAAAATGCCATAGTCAAGCAAATTACTGAATTCACAAACGATAATTTTCAAACTTATGGAACGATGCTGATCGGAACACTCATCGGATTACTTCTCATACCGCTATTTAAGAGAATTCCACTGCGTAAAAAGAGTGACTAAGTTGTAGTGCACTATTCAGTTTTGATTTTTGAGTCAATCAGACGAACCCCAGTTTCAAATTGTCTGATTGACTTGAATTGATGTTGATGGTTAGTGTGTCTTCTTCGACCAGGGAAATCGAAAACCGCCTTTATCACTTTTCTGGGTATCCAGGCCATCCACCCCCGCATTTGAATCAGTCGATACCGGTGGATCATTCGTATTTTCCTCATTCGTATCTTGCTGACTGTGCACAACTGCTTCTGGAGGCTTTGCACTAAGTAATTGATTAAGCTGCTGCGATAAATGACGGGCTGTATCAACACTAACCGCCATCCTGCTGGATAATTTCACATTGATCACATCCGGCAATTTTTCGCCTGATATAGCCATTTGATTCAAAATATTCAGGTTCTGCGGATCAAGAAAACCAAAATCGACAAGCACAACACCCTGCCCAGCATTCACGGTTGAGAAATTAGAATATAGCGGCTGTCCTGCAAGTTCATTCGGCAACATCTTGATACTAACCTTCTTCGTCGTTTTTTGTGTCGTCTCACTTTTATCCTGAGTCAAAATTTCTTTTTCGTCAGTCATGTGTTTCTCCAATTAAATAATATTAATCACATTAACAAGTCGTTGAAAAACGCGTCAGGAGTAGCTGATGCAAAACAAAAACAGGTAAAAAGTGCAGTTTATGCCTAAAAAATGAGCATTCTGAACTTGTTTTTAACACCACAGCGGCAATGCAGTTAGTTTTTCAACGACCCA
The DNA here is from genome assembly GCF_902826915.1 of uncultured Nitrosomonas sp. GTDB lineage: Bacteria > Pseudomonadota > Gammaproteobacteria > Burkholderiales > Nitrosomonadaceae > Nitrosomonas. The sequence goes on along the minus strand of NZ_CADEGP010000040.1, from coordinate 17,217 downwards.
TTAAACTGCGCACCCGCTCTTAACACCAATCACCCAAACATAAAATTAGAAACTTCCCGCTATTTTTTTTGCAGCAATTGATTCAGTTGATGCGCTAAATTGTGTGCAGCTTCAATACTCAGAACGATCCGGCACGACATTCTTGCTCCGACGGTATTCGGCACTTTCTCGCCCGAACGCACCAATCGATTCAGCGTATGCATGGTCTGAGGATCAAGGAAGCCAAAATCTACAATAACAATTCCTTGCCCCCCCTGAACCGAAGCAAAATTAGAATATAACGGCTGACCGGTATGCTCACCTTGTTGCATCCTGACATTGACCTGCATTACCTGGCCTCCGGCTGCCTCCGCCTTATTCGCGATCGGCGCCTCGTTCTGTTCAGTCATTACTCTTCTCCTGATTATGACGTAATTAATGTTTACCCATACGTTTACCCATACATCTCTATAACATAGCAGCGATATAACCGCTAATTTGATTTCACTCGCCAAGAATCCAATTGGCAGTCCCTCTCACACAACAATTTCTTCCATTAAATCCTAGCTTGCTAGTAATACAAAGGAATCAATCCATCTGTTTAGAATAAAACTAGTTATCAAGCTCTATTCCTTCTAAATCTAAATATTTCCAACATTTGATCGTAATAAATAAATCACCAATACACATCAACGCATACCAATACACACCAATGCACACCAATGCACACCAATGCACACCAATGCACATCAATGCACACCAAAGAAAATTAAATCAGAATTTTGCAGACTACAAAGAAAGCCTAAGCACAAGTGCCCCTAACTGGTCAGAAATTCTATTCACCCAACGCGCCTTCACGTTAATCGAGTTATTGGTTACCTTAGTCATCATCGGCGTGCTTGCTACCATTGCCATGCCAGCATACGAGAATTATCGGGATAAAGCTACCATGATACAAGCAACTACAGATATTCAAAATATTGAACGATTGCTTGAAAGGTGCTATATCAGCAATAATAAATACCCCCCTTCATTGGTTGAAGCTGGCGCAGATAAAATTCTCGATCCGTGGGGAAATCCTTATCAATATCTCAATCTATCAAATCCGACTATTAAAGAATCAACAGGGATAGCTCGTAAAGACCACAACTTAGTTCCCATTAACTCGGATTTCGATTTATACAGCATGGGTAAAGACGGCCAAAGCGCTTCACCATTAACCGCACAAGTAAGTCGCGATGATATTATCAGAGCAAGTAATGGACGGTATATTGGCCCGGCTTCCGGCTTTTAAATTTTTCTGACGATGAAATTTGAGAGAAAATTTCTCCGCAGTAAAGTTGCCCGTAGAATGCTGGCTTTTTTTGTCTTATCAGCCTTTATTCCCATATTATTTCTAGCCTTCTTATCCTACTGGGAATCCAGTCGATTTCTGGTCAAACAAGCCCATGCCCGCCTGAATTCCGTCAGCGCTATTTACAAAACATCGATCTATGAAAGATTGTTGTTACTGGATCAAACGTTAAAGGAAATTTCACAACGTCTAACAGAAGAAAAACTGTCAATCAACCTCGAGACGCAGTTAAGTGAGAAAATTCGTAATTTCGTACTTCGTTTACCCTCAAATGACACGATCACGCTGTTTGGCAATGAAATCGAAGAGATATCACTCAATGCCGGTGCTTTGGAGCATATACTCAATGGCGGATCTTTACTCCTAACAAAAAAAAATGGTCCAGACATTAAAATTTTTATTTTGATGGCGCACAACACATCAGCTCCTGAAAGTGGAATTCTAATCGCAGAAATAATTCCAGATTATCTGTGGGGAGATCCGAGCACGTTTATCCTGGACATAAACCTTTGTGTATACAATAACGATTACTTAAATATATTTTGCACCCATTCCGAAACTTACCCTACAACTCAACAAATTAAGGAGCACACGCGGACTAACAAAGGAGATTTTACCTGGCAAGATAATGCAGAAAAATACATAGCCAGCTATCATGAGATTTTTCTCCAACCCAAATTTTTCAAACCTCGCTGGCTTGTGGTTGTAACACAACCACAAGCTGAAGCGCTCGATTCGTTGCAGAAATTCAATACTATTTTTTGGAGCAGCGTCATTCTCTCAGTACTTTTGATCTTATTGTTCAGCATGATGCAGATTCGACGCGTTCTGGTTCCTCTGGAACAGCTAATTGATGGCACCCGCCGTCTTGGTAATCATGATTTCAGAACCAAAGTGGATATAACCAGTTCCGATGAATTCGGAGAACTGGCCTCATCGTTCAACATCATGGGTGAAAAATTAGGAGATCAGTTCGAAACACTCGCCGCACTCTCAAAAATTGACCGCGAAATATTATCGACTCTTAATATTGAAAAAATTGCCAACGATGTTTTAATTCATTTGCAAAAAATCACTACCGTGCATTTTGCCAGTATCTCAGTAATACATGATGATTCACTGAAACAAATGCACGTCTATATGATAGATGGTAACAGCAAGCAACTGCATCGCCATTCCCGCGTGTTATCAGACAATCTGCGACAATTACTTACGCATAATCCAGAAGGAATCTGGACTGATAATGAATTAATTCGGCAACAGATACAGATCAATAAGATCAACATGGTCAGTCCTCATATTTTTCTACTTCCTCTTAATTGGAAAGACCAAACAGTTGGGTTTATCGCTTTGGGATTTTCAATCGCAAGTCACTGGAAGGTCGATGAAATAAAACGTATCCGGGATTATACAGATCGGATAGCCGTAGCTCTTTTTACCAAGAACAGGGAAGAGTTACTCATTCGACAAGCACGCATAGATAATTTAACAGGACTACCGAATCGTTTTCTCTTTACAGAACAGTTGCAAAAGGAAATTGCACAAACCCGGCGTGAAGAAGAAAAATTCGCCATTCTTTATATCGATCTTGATAATTTCAAAAAAATAAATGATAGCCTTGGGCATTCCGCTGGAGATAAATTGTTGTGTGATGCTGGCTCACGGTTACAAAAATGTATCCGAGAAAGCGATACGATCGCGCGACTCGGAGGTGATGAATTTGCCATCATCCTTAGTCAGATCGATTCCGAGCATAAAATTGTCTCGGTGGTAAATAAAATAATCAATTCAATGACCAAGCCATTTATCATCAATGGAGAAGAAAATGTTGTAGCTGCCAGCATCGGCATCGCCGTTTACCCGCATGATGGCGCCAACATTGCCGATTTAATGCGCAACTCCGATATTGCCATGTATCGAGCAAAGGCAAAAACTGGAAATCAGTATATCTTCTTTGAAGAAAACATGAATGTGGAAGTAGTCAGACGAGCAACTATCGAACGAGAGCTAAGACGCGCGATTTCTGAACAACAATTTGTGCTTCATTATCAGCCACAATATGATCCAACGACAAATCTGCCACGTGGAGCTGAAGCACTAATCCGTTGGAATCATCCAGAAAAAGGACTTGTTTCACCAGGATACTTTATCAGTCTCGCTGAAGAAACCGGATTGATAGCAGAAATCGGCCGGATTGTATTAATTGAAGCCTGCGCACAATATCGCACATGGCTCAATCAGGGAATTTCATTAGATTATGTGGCTGTTAATGTATCGGTTAAACAATTTTATCATCCTGATTTCTTAAAATCGGTTGAAACCGTGTTAAGCGACAATGCTATGCAGCCACATTGTCTTGAACTTGAGATTACCGAGAGCGTGATGATGGACGACACCAAGGTTGTTCTCGATGTTCTTCACAAATTGAAGCAACTGGGTGTACAGCTTTCAATCGACGATTTCGGAACAGGTTATTCTTCAATGTCGTATCTGGAACAACTTCCTTTTGATACATTAAAAATCGACATGTCTTTTGTACGTAAAATCCAGGATGATGGCAGCGGTGGAACCATTGCAGCCACAATTGCCGCTATGGCGCATGCGCTCAACAAAAAAATTGTTGCCGAGGGTGTTGAAACACAAGCACAACTGGATTTTCTGAGAAATCAGAATTGCGAATTAATTCAAGGTTATTTTTATTGCCGTCCGCTGCCCGCCGAAGAGTTAACTCAAATGATACAGGAACTTCAGGAAAAGCAAGAAATTCAGAAATAAGAAAAATACTACCGTTCCCTCTCACGCAATACCCAGGTTAGTATTTTATTTTTCCACAAGAAACTCAATACCGCCAATCATCAAATACATCGGTCGCAGATTCTTGTAAAAGCCGATTTTGATCTTTTAACCAGCGTTTGAAGTGCTTATCATCAGTCAGTTGCTGCAAATCCTGTTGCATCGCGATCAAGTCTCTCTCGAAACATAATTCTTCAGCCCTGAGACTGCGATGCAGGTTAGCCACGCTCACCGTTTCATAGGATTTGAGGCCAAATTCATGACGCGCATCATGACGCTGCTGTTGCAACTCGCTTTCTAATTCCTGGACTTGCTGTTTGAGTAATAGCGTCAACGCAGCAATTTTCTCTTCCGCCATTTTGGCAATGGATGCAGTGTCCGCTAATTCAACGCGCAACTGGATCTGCAGCAGGGCTACCAAATCACGGCGATCGTAAGCGGCGTTAGCTTCGCTCATTAGCACTGTTTTTCGGTCACGCTCCTCGGAATCAATAGCGCGATCGGGATGCAAGGCACTGGCCAGCTGCCGGAAAATCTTACGCAGTGTGGTTTCTGCCGCTTCCTGATCTGCTATGGCCTGGAGCTGAGCGGCGCTAGGTTTCTTTTTGCGAGTCCGAGCCCGTTGCCGCGCTTCCTGTTCTGCTGCTTCCGCTTCACGTAAACGTTCCATACCCGCTCTAAACACGTCTTGCGCAGAGTCCAACGACTCGTCATCGGGCAGCGGCTCACCCAGCATGTCTTCCATCATTTCACGCATGTCCATCATGGCGGCTTGCTCTTTCTGCGTCAAACTTTCTCTGCTGTGTTTATCGTGCAACGCTCTCATTTCCTCATCCCCTTGAACAATCAGCTGCATGCTAAGATTGCAAAGCATGGTCGCGGCAATACGTTCTTGCAGGGCACTTAAACCTTTGCGCTGCAACCGGCTATCCAGTAAAAACACCATTTCGCGCACACACAGGTTATGGCGATCACGCAATGGTGTCAGTTTCTGGTGGTACACAGGGCGATGCGCATCACGCATCACCTGCATTTCAACCAATTGCGCTTTCAATTTATCAATGCGCTCCAGTAGTCGGTTAAAGCGCTGCTGACTTGGCGATAACTGATCATTCTGCGGCGTCAATTTGAGTGCCGTTGCAGAGTCGTCTGAGGTTTGTTGGTGAATATCCTCAATCTCGCTGGAAAATAAATCGGGTTGATGATGCATTTTCTTCTCTTCTAAACCAACATGTTAAATGGATACAACAGCACTCATCCGAGAACAATAACACGCATGTCTTTGCTAGCAGCTGCATATTTATAGGAAATGTTAGTAGCCTTTATACTGCACACTTTCTAACCAACGGAACTGGATTGATGACTAGAATTATTGAGCCATGAGGAAAAAACCTGTAAATTGACGTACCATTGATGACTCTATTGTTTCGTGCCCTCATGATCCGGATGACTAAAACACTTTCACCATCGCTGCATTATATTCTGACATACGGCTTTCTCGGCAGTTTTTTCCTTTTGACCGGCTGCCAATCATTCTTAACCCAAACAACGAAACCAGCCAATCCAGCGGCTCGTTCATTGCCCATGCCGATTGCCAGCCATGAATACAGTTTCGATTCTGCCCGTGAAGATGTAGTGGGTAAATTACAAATCATCACCGCCCACGAGGACGATACACTGTCCGATATTGCTCGGCGCTTTAACCTGGGTTATGAAGAAATCGTCAGCGCCAACCCTCAAATCGATCCCTGGTTACCGAAAGCAGGCACAAAAATCGTAATCCCAACCCAGTTTGTGTTGCCGGATGCGCCACGTCAGGGCATTGTGATCAATCTCGCCGCAATGCGGTTGTTTTATTTTCCACAAACCGAAGCGGGAGAGCCACAAAGAGTCATTACGCATCCGGTCGGTATCGGACGCGTAGAATGGAAAACACCGGAAGGCATGACACGGATCACCGCCAAGAATGAGAATCCCAGTTGGATACCAACCCCCTCCATTCGCAAAGAATATGCCAAAAACGGCAATCCACTCCCTGCCATCGTACCACCGGGACCTGATAATCCAATGGGCGCTTATGTACTCAGACTCGCCTGGCCGAGCTACGCCATTCATGGCACCGATAAACCACCCAGCGTTGGCTTGCGTGGCAGTCACGGCTGCCTGCGCATGTATCCGGAAGACATCGCATTCATTTATAACGATGTGCCGGTAGGCACACCGGTTCGCGTGGTGAATCAGCCTTATCTGCTTGGCTGGCGCGATAACACGCTGTATTTGCAAAGCTATGCCATTTTAGAAGAGGATAAGCGTAATCACACCTTATTGCTTAAAAATTCTTTGAGCGCCGCGCGCGCTTCGTCCAAAGCAAAGTTTGATTCAAGGCCTCAGGCTCACATCAACCAAGCTCTGCTCAATGAAGTCATTCAGAATCCACGTACGATTGCGACACCAGTCACACAACCTGACTTGACACTGCAAGCCTACATTGATTTTGCAAAACGCGTACAAAATACGCTGCCGTTCAATGCCACCTGGGACGGAAACATGGATGGACAATTAACAGCAGCCACAGTCATAGAGATGGCCGATAGTGACGAGGTTCGTACGCGATAGAATTGAGTGCGCTTCCTTTAAGAATTCGCGGCGCACATTCACAAATCAATTTGAAGGGGCTGCGATACATACGCTCATTTACTTTCTGATCCTGCTCCCGATGACTTTACCATCAAATTTGGCTCAAGCTGACACGCCGCCAATCCGCCTGTTGATTCACGGTGGCGCAGGCGGGATGGAGCGCGGCAAACTAACCGCTGAGCGCGAACAGGCACATACCCAAGTGTTGACACAATCACTAGCTGCTGGCTATGCCATACTCAAGGCGGGGGGCAGCAGCACTGATGCTGTGATTGCAGCGATTGCGGTGATGGAAGATTCACTATTATTCAATGCCGGCAAAGGCGCGGTTTTTACTCATGCCGGGCGCATTGAACTGGATGCATCGATCATGGATGGCGCAACGCGCATGGCAGGTGCCGTTGCCGCTGTCACCACAATTCGCAACCCGATTCGTGCCGCACATGCAGTGATGACCCAAAGCGCCCATGTCATGCTGATAGGCGAAGGCGCCGATACCTTTGCCGCCGAACAAGGATTGGAAATCGTCGATCCTTCCTACTTCCATACCGAGTTCCGTTGGAAGCAACTGCAAAAAGCGATTGCTGAGGATCGCATGCTGCGCGATCATGATGCTGATGTCGACCTCAATACACCGCAGTCTGGCAAGGATGAAAAACGTGGAACCGTCGGTGCTGTCGCATTGGACCATCATGGCAATCTTGCCGCCGGCACGTCAACCGGCGGATTCACCAACAAACGTTTTGGACGTGTCGGAGATTCTCCCATCATTGGCGCCGGAACCTATGCGGATAACCGTTCGGTTGCGGTATCCGCAACCGGCACTGGCGAAATGTTCATTCGCACCGCAGCCGCATTCAATACGGCGGCGCAAGTTCGCTTACTACGCACTCCCATCGCCGAGGCAGCCGATAATGCGCTGGGAGAAATCGCCGCTATCGGTGGCGATGGCGGTTTGATCGTTCTTGATGCCAAAGGTCAATATACTATGCGGTTCAACACCAAAGGCATGTACCGCGGCGCTATCGGTAATGATGGTATTGCGTGGATAGGGATTTATGCCGGAAATGAAATATCACAAGAGAATTCCCTTAAATAACAGTTGAATACCTTCAAATTAACGGAAAAATAATCCATTGAAATGAAAAACTACCCAGTAAAACCCGACAGTAAACTACAGCTATCGCAATGCGATCCCGACGATACCGGCAGCTATGAGAAAAGCAGGCAAAGCAAGAAGGAAGCCAAAGCCGCCACAGAGAAATTAACCGACCAATTGAGCGAACTGCAAGAACGTTTGTACGCTAACAGTAACCGAGCACTGTTGATCGTATTGCAGGGGATGGATACCAGTGGTAAGGATGGCACGATCAAGCATGTGATGTCCGGTGTCAATCCGCAGGGATGCAAGGTAGTGACGTTCAAAACGCCTTCTGCAGAAGAGCTTGGCCATGATTTTCTGTGGCGCGTGCATCAGAAAGCGCCTGCCAAGGGACAAATTGGCATTTTCAATCGCTCACATTACGAGGATGTGTTGATTACCCGCGTGCATGGGCTGATATCAGACAAGGCGGTCAAGCAGCGGTTTAATCAGATCAAGGAATTCGAGGAGTTATTATCCGAAAGTGGTACGGTAATATTGAAGTTTTTTCTGCATATTTCAAAAGATGAGCAGAAAAAACGCCTGGAAGAACGTATCAACAACCCGGAAAAGCGCTGGAAATTTAACACCGGAGATCTGGAGGAACGGAAATTCTGGAGCAATTATCAGAATGCATTTGAGGCCATGCTGGCGGCCACCAGCACCGATGCCGCACCTTGGCATATTGTACCGGCCAACCGCAAATGGTATCGCAATCTGGTCATCGCCCACCATGTCGTGAAGGCATTGGAGAGCATGAAGTTGAAAACACCGCCTCCCCCCGCAGACATCAACTTTAAAACACTGAAGATTGAATAATCACAAATCTTTCCAGCCGCAGTAGCCTACGGCATTCAGGCAAGGAGTCCGTCATGGAAGTCGAACTGAAACTAGCCCTGCATCCACGCCATCGAGCACGGCTCCGACGCCACCCCCTGTTAACCGCAGTCACGCCGGAGCAACACTCGCTGTTGAGCATTTATTTCGATACCGAGAAATTTGACCTCATGCGGCGCGGCATTGCTTTGCGCTTGCGTCACGTGAATAATCGATGGATTCAGACACTAAAAGCCGAATCACAGTCGGTAGGTGCGTTAACAAGCCGTCCAGAATGGGAAGTAACGGTCATTGATGGCAAACATCCGGATTTCTCCGCATTGCCACCAGTCGCTCTGGATCTGCTTGCCGGAATTAAACTCAAACGCATTGTACCGGTATTTACTACTGAATTTCAGCGCACCACTTGGCTAATTGATAGTGAGCAAGCACAAGTCGAGGTAGCTCTCGATAGCGGAAATATCTATGCCGGAGATGCCTCCAGCAACATTTGTGAAGTTGAAATCGAACTCAAATCAGGAGCACCTGAATTTCTGTTCGATGTGGCAATACGATTGCTGGAGCATGTATCGCTTCATGTTGAGCCTCGCAGCAAAGCTGAACGCGGCTATATTCTGAACAACGCATCAACTCCTGTTCCAGTCAAAGCGGTCCAGCCGATGATTGAAAAAAACCAGCCGACTAAAGATGTCTGGAATGCAATCCTACAAGCCGCGCTGGTGCAATTATCCGCCAACGTGCCAGGCTTTCTGGAAAACTCGCACGACACTGAATATCTGCATCAACTCCGTGTTGCCTTGCGCCGCTTGCACACTGGCGCGCGACTGGCAAAATCACTAGGGCAAGCGATACCCGATTGGAATCGACCCCTACGCGAGTTGATGCAAGCACTGAATCCGGCACGCGACTGGGATGTATTTCAGCAAGAAACTTTGCCTGAGATTCTGTTGATTCTGGAATCATCCACAGGAAATATCGACATTAATGATACAGCCTCCGCTTTATTACAAAATACTGCCGCACTTGCCCGCCAGCAATCGCAAGCGCTATTGCGCAAGCCCGAATTTACCCGGCTCATGCTCGATATCGGCCGCAGCCTCTTATCTGCCGCACCCACTGAAGTCCGACAACAAGAGGTAAAAATATGGGCCAAGGCAGTTCTCGACAAACGCTGGCAGAAACTACGCAAAAGTTGCCATGGCTTCGCCAAATTGGATGCCAACGGTCGTCATAAAGCACGCATCGCTGCCAAAAAGTTGCGTTACGTAGCCGATGCTTTCGCACCGATCTACGGCAAACGCGCTGATCATTTCATTGCCGTTTTATCGGCATTACAGAACGAATTGGGATATACCAACGATCTGATTATCGGCCAGCAATTACTCCACAAACTCCCAAAAAAAACGGTCATGCTTGGCTTTGAGCTCGGTCGGCTGAGTGGCGCATTGGAATTTGCAGCTGCGCAGCGTGCGCATTCACCCACTGCCGTTTGGCGACGGCTGGCACGATCCCAATTATTCTGGCGCTAGGCGTTCTCAGAATTATAGGTGAGTCACTCAGAATCTCACTGAAAGAATTCTGAGGCTAAATGTTGATGCACAAGTTTCACTCGTCTGATCACGAACGATCATCCCTGTGCGTGCAATAGCCACGCGACAATACCGACAAATACTACGCACCCCATCAAAGCGATGCAGGCATTACTGCGATATTTCCGGGCCAATAACGCCTGAGGATATACCGATATAATAAAAGGCTGCGCCGAGTTATTCGACTTTGCAATAATGTTCGTGTCCGGTTCCAAAATCAGCTGATCGTGAATCTGTTGCGCTTCGGATCGAGCTTCCTGACGCGCAGCCTCCCATTCTTCCTGATCAATATTACCGTCCTGATTGGTATCAAATCGTTCTCGCAACGCCGACTGATCTTGTTTCCAATCGTTGATCAGATTGATCATTACGTCCCGGACTGATTTCTGTGTTGTAGCAGACCAGGTACTGAATTGCCCCAGTATATACAGTGATTGACCCGGCAGCACCAGCCATTCAGTGTAACGATAGCCGTGGGCCATGGCATGAACGACTGACTGACTCTCCAGTATTTGCGTACGAGTAGGCCATTCGGTATTGCCGTACCATACCAATTTCTCATCGCCACTGACTTCCGCGCCACTGGGATCCACGAAACAGCTACTTACGCCATCTGTCAGTTTGAATCGGTGATCGCTGACAGCTTTGTACACGACATTCCATCGAGTTTGCGTACGGCCCTTTTCGACAAAATATTCTTGCTGCTCGATTTGGCTGCGATACCAAACACACGGATGGTTCGATAGCGGCGCATATATAGGTTGATCATCAACCAACTGCCCCTTTCCCTCCAATTCAATATAACCCTGATGCGCGGAACGTAGCTTCGCAGTCGGCGTATTCTCAATGATCCGCAACCGTTTCCAATTGCGAGTAAAGAAATAGAAACTGAGCAACGCAACCAATATCGATGCGCCCAGCGCAAATTGGAATTCTTCGGGTGTAAATTCCATCGGCAAGGGAATCATGCTGGAGACAATGTATTAACCGAACAATTTAGCGATGTTGACATCCTGTTTATCAGCATCACCGAACTCCAGCAAATCGCGTGGTTTGAATTTAAACCAATTAGCAATAATGGCATCAGGAAATTGCTCAATCTGCACATTATTAATTTTGACCGCTTCATTGTAGAACTCACGACGATCTGCGATGCTGTTTTCCAGCCCGGTAATACGCACTTGCAAATGCTGAAATTTCTCACTGGCTTTCAATTCCGGGTAGTCTTCTGCAACGGCAAACAGATTGCCCAACCCAATGCGCAAGCTACTTTCCGCAGCGCCCAATGCACCGATATTACCCGCTTCCCGCGCGCTAGCTACCTGTGAACGCGCCGCAATCACCTGTTTGAGTGTTTCCTGCTCAAAACCCATGTATTGCTTGCAGGTTTCAACCAGTTTTGGAAGCTCATCGTGACGCTGCTTCAAAAGAACATCAATATTCGACCATGCCTGGGACACTGAATGTTTGATGTCCACCAAACTGTTATAGAGCATGATTCCATATACAAAAGCAATGGCCAACGCTGCGATAGAAATATAGAAAATAATGTCCAACGTCTCTCCTCCTATAAATTACATAAAATCCAATATACCTTAGAGATCCATCCATATCTGGATTGAAAAGATGCAGGTAGTGGCTTTATTTCACTGCATCGATTACTAAAATTCTGCAATACTTGTCCTGATCAGGGGTGATTGACGGATAATATCGTGTTTATCATTTATTTATGATTGTGAATTTATAGCTGCAATCAAGTATTAGGAGTTTCTCATGCGTGTTTCAAAACCATCATGCCAATTAATTAAGAACCTATTGATTTTACTGATCATTATGGGCTGCACTGAAGTTTCAGCACAGCCCGAGGAAAGCAAAGCCATTACTATCATGCTCGGGAAATCTGGTCCTGAAGGCTGCGAATTACTTGGAAAAGTAACAGGGTCTTCAAAAGAAAGTGAAGCCGAAAACGATACCACGTCTTATACCGAGCGACTCATCAAAGCCAGGAGCAATTTAACCAATGAGGCGAGAAAATTGGGCGGAAACAATGTGCATATTGTCCACTCCAACAACTCCGGCAGATATGAAATTCCCGGCGTTGATAAGGAAATCTTATATATCGGAAACGTTTATCGGTGTCATTAAGGCTACGAATTAAAACTGATCATCACTCACTTGCGTCTACCTTCAAACGCGATCCATTTGATTTTCCTTAAATATTTACTTTTTAGGAAATTTGTTGAAATATTCGATGAGTGTTACTATGCCACGTCTCGAGCCCTATTCTTTAACTTAAGTTTTTATCATTGCTCTGGAAAGCCAGGTAATACAAAATATTTAATAAGCAGAATCTAACATCAGTGCTCAGAGATACCTAAATAAACGGGGTTGCAAAACCCACTCTATTCATTTGTAAACGAGGTTGTCATGAACAAACTAATTTTATCCCTTTCAGTGGCTTTTTTATCTCTATTATTAGTGAGCTGCTCGGGGCAAGAAGGAACTGCTGAAAACATAGGTAAAGAAATCGATCAGTCCATCGATAGCGGCAAAAAAGCAGTTAATGAAGTTATAGAAAAAGTATCTGAGAAAATTGAAGAAATTGAAAGTGCGTTTGAAGGGCCTGCCGAACAAGCCGGTAAAGAAGTTGACGAAGCAGTTGAAAATGCCGCAGAAGAAGTTGAAGAAGCCAGCGATACATTAGAAGAAAAAATTGAAGAGGCCGGCGATACATTAGAGGAAAAAGTTGACAGTGCTGACAGCAGTAAGTAAACGGTGCTCCGATACTAATCAGCAATGACTGAGGGTCACTGCTAACAACTGAATCAGTATTGCATTCAGTTGTTAGCGTGACTCAACATAATAAATCCAAAATCTCAAAACACATTTACATCTAAAATTTTTCAGTCTCTTGTCAGCCTCTTATTCTGATACTGATAATTCGTCAGCCACCAACCAAGATAATTACCATACCACACTGACTGCCATATAAAGATTTTGTGCACTCTCATCGTCGACAAACTCAGAACAAAGCGCATGAATCTAAAATCCTTGATGAGAATATTAACTTCCTGAATTTAAGATAAATCTTTCTTAACCGATTAAAATATTATTATCGATCTGAAGCTAGCGCCTCTACTGACAGCAGCATCAATCCCATTCCTTCACGTGGCATCTTACTATGTATGCACCATTTTCTCATACATTGAAAATGTGCAATCCAGACAAATTTGCGGCAAAAGTTGCATTAAAAACTTGAATCCACGCAATCGATATGCCCAGCAGTTAACAACGAAACCATTTCCAGCACAACAAATAATTTGCAATCAACCACTTAATCAAAAAATTAATCAAACAGGTAAAAAAATAATCGATAAACCTTGAGCGCTTGACTAATTTACGTATAATTTACACCCACTTATATCCAAGAGCTAAATTTATTGCACACTAAAACTCTTTAACTCACATAATCTATGCAACAAACCACGTAGTTCAAATTGAAAGAGTGAGGTTAACACGTTGTGAATAAGAACATAACTCAACAAATCACTGCTCCAACCGATTATCTTGACCTCACCAATCCCGAGCAAAGTAAGATTCTTGAATTCCAACAGGAGATTCTTGAGTTAATCGTATTGGGAAATAATTACAAAGAAATTTGTGAAAAAATCTGCCTGTTGATAGAGCGACTCTTGGATAATGCAGTCGCATCAGTCATGCTACTGGACAAAGGCAAGCAATGCATGAATGTGTTCGCGGCACCCAGTATCCCGGCAGAGTGTATCGCACGACTCAATGGTTTGCGCCCTGGTCCTGAAGCGGGATCTTGCGGCAATGCAGTTTTTCGCCAGGAAGCAGTCTTTATAGAAAGCACGCTTGATGACCCACGTTGGCAAAGTATCCGAGAAATAGCCATCGATTTTAATATTCTCTCCTGCTGGTCAATGCCCGTGCGTAGTAAAGGTGGCGAATGTATTGGCTCGTTTGCGCTTTCCAGTTTTGAGCATCGCTTGCCGAGCGTATTTCACCGTAAATTGCTTCAAATTGGATCGTTCATTATTGGAATTGCATTAGAGCAACAAAAAATGAACGAGCAACTGTATCTTTCCAGTAAAGTTTTTGAAAATAGCCCAGAGGCAATCATGATTGCCGATAAGAATAGAGTCATCATTTCTATTAATAAAGCACTGAATATAATAACCGGATTTAGCGCAGAGGAGGTAATAGGCAAACCTACATCAATCGTCACATCCATTAGGCATAGCACTAAGTTTTTCCAGAAAATCTGGCTAAGTGTTAAACAATCTGGCCACTGGCAAGGTGAAGTGTGGAATAGGCACAAGTACGGGCGGGAATACCCGGCATGGTTAACCATCACTTCGGTACCAAATAACAATGGTTCGAGCTGTTACTATCTCATTAATTTTTCTAATATCACCGATAAGAAAAAATCGGATGAAATTATATGGCGGCAAGCAAACCATGATTCGTTGACCGGTTTACCAAACCGCAATATGTTCTATGACCGGCTAAGCCATGACATTAAAAATGTCTCCCGTGCAGGAACACTCTTAGCGGTGCTATTTATCGATCTCGACCGCTTCAAGGAAATCAATGATTCGTTTGGACACAGTGTTGGCGATGCTCTACTAATAGAAGCAGCAAAGCGGCTCAATGGCTGCGTTCGAGAAACCGATACGGTTGCACGCCTGGGCGGCGATGAATTCACCATTATTCTAAACGGACTCACCGATCAAAACTGTGCAGAAAGAATAATCCAGCTGATTTTACTGGAATTGACTAAACCATTTTATTTGAATGCTAAGTTAGCTTATGTCACGGCAAGTATTGGCGTGACATTTTTCCCTGCTGATGCGAGCAGCGTGGAAATTCTGATGAAGAACGCTGACCAAGCCATGTATGCCGCCAAAAATAATGGGCGCAATTGCTGCAGTTATTTCACTTCCAGCATGCGCAAAGCAACAGAAATCCGTTCAAGAATCGCCTATGAATTGCGTCATGCACTTAGAGAACAACACCTGTTCTTAATGTATCAGCCCATTGTAGATCTAACAACCGGTTATATCCATAAAGCCGAAGCCTTAATACGCTGGCAACACCCAGAACGCGGAACAATTTATCCAATAGAATTCATTTCCATTGCAGAAGAATCCAACTTGATAACTGAAATAGGCGATTGGGTATTCAAGCAAGCCGTCAATCAGGTCGCTGCATGGCAAGCTAATTACAATACTAATTTTCAAATTAGTATTAATAAATCACCCAAACAATTTATCAGCAAAATGAGCGATTGGGTGAATCACTTACGTGAGAAAAAACTGGATGGTCAAAGCATTATCGTTGAGATTACTGAAAACTTGTTGCTAGATATCCATGAATTAGTCGTAAAACAATTATTAAGTTTCCGCGATGCAGGAGTACAAGTAGCCATTGATGATTTTGGCACAGGTTATTCGTCACTTTCTTATTTAAAAAAATTCGATATCGACTATCTCAAGATTGATCAGTCCTTCATTTCTAATCTGGATAGCAAATCTAACGATAGAATCCTATGTGAAGCGGTCATTACCATGGCGCACCGTCTGGGTATGAAAGTCGTCGCTGAAGGCGTGGAAACAGATTCGCAGAAACAACTTTTAATCGCCATGGGCTGCGATTATGGACAAGGTTATTTTTTTAGCAAACCTCTGTCCGTAGAAAATTTTGAAGCGCTTCTTCAGCAAACACCTTGATAAATTATAATGTTTTAGGTAGCTAGCCTATTTAAGCACAGGAGATGCTTATTATTTTGTGGGTCCTCTTTTGCCAGATATCTAAAAGAATTCTTTTAGTGCGATCACCACGTCACGATGCAAAACATAGCTTTCCGCTTCCGATCCGATCCGATCCGATCCGATCCATTACCCATGAAAATATTTACGCGGATATCTCTTCTTTTTCTTCTTATTTCATCCTCTTCAGGTTGCTTATCACCGATCGCGTTAAGCAAAGCGGCTGAAGTTTATGATGACGCTGCTATCCGTGCGGAGTCGAAGCAGCTTCTGACCAATATCGCACGCGCCCAGCATCATGAGCCGCTGACATTTGAACGCAGCGGGACATTTCCTGCTAGCGCGATTTCTCCGGAAGGACTCTTTAAAACCATAGACAAAGATTTCACCGTAAACCACGACGGAGAAAAGAACACTTACACATTGAACGCCCCATCCTGATTACCAATTACGACCCCGATATTCTATGCTGCAAGGAACGAGCGAATTGATACAACCTAATTAATCCGTGAATAGAAAATGATGTCGCTTTCGATATCCATCCCGATTATCCAGGAGGTGAATGGCCCATCCAAGGCGCTTTCCGGCTGAGAAGCTTTCATACAATTCTGAATTTTCTTGCTCACGCGCTGAATGAACAAGCCGAATATTACGTTGAAAAAGATCCGCGCACTCCTCCCATTGCAAACGATGAAAATCCTAGTCACACCCTGTGTGCCTTATCGTTGCGGATAAATTGCCCGATGGAGCAAACTTATTCACATATTCACATATTCACATATTCACATATTCACACGGCAAATATTATGCAATCGATACAACGGGTGCAAATGCGCACTGCAATCGCAATGCATTTCAATTACTGTATATCCTGTACCGACTGACAGTGACTGACACGAAATTGCTAGACTTACCGATTACTATTTCGAAGTAAATCTTGGAACCACGAGACTATCGGATCATGTATCTGGATCAGAGTTTACGTTCTCATTTTTATTTTTATGCATGCCTCATTGCCCGACTCATAGCAATAGAGAGGGTATGTAGTCGGTCCTGAAATATGCATAATCATTTGATATTATGCATGAATGCGCT
>NZ_CADEGP010000039.1 GCF_902826915.1 uncultured Nitrosomonas sp. | reverse complement strand
TTCTTATTTAGCAGTGCATATCTGATTGCTGAATTTCTGAGTAAGCTCTATGTAGATCTGACAGCCAGATTGCGTCTTAAAGATAAGAAATAAGGGGAATAATGCAAGAAATAGCACAATTCAAGCCAGAATATGGCAAATTTTAACCCAATATCCCAAAACCGCTCGATTAGCCCTTGGTGTGCGGTGAATTAATCAGTGTTTCCTTAGTTTTCCACGCTCTCTACACCAACCACACAAAGAAAGCGGCAGTTTAATAATTATAAAGGTTATGTCACAACTAATTCTTATAGAATAATATTATTCTTTTATAATCAACTTGTTATGTAGTTTTATGCAATCAAAAAGTCATCTATTATAAATATAATAAAAAACCCCTCCAAAGAGGGGTTTTTTGAATACAATAATAACAACTAACCACTTATTTATGCATAGCTTTCTTAAACATACGATCTATTTTTGATTCTGTATCCAATGAACGTCTGTTTGCTTCGTCTGCAATACGCACTGCATCATTTGCCTTTGCATTGGCAGCATCCGCGGCTTGTTTAGCAGCTGCTGCATCAGCCTTCGCAGAAGCAATATCAGCGATATGTTTATTTTGCAATTCTTCTAATTGACCAGTCGTAGCACAACCCGTCAATCCAATAAAAGCACCTGCCACTACTGCCAGTGCTAACATACGTACTGGATGCTGAATTTTTCCTTTCATTCCGATCTCCTCAGTTGTTTATTCTATTCAATATGCACAAATATTCACAACTTTACTAGTTGCTAATAGAAAATACCAGCAACGCATTGGAATCTTATCTGATTTCTTTCGCAAAATAAATGGATTTTATGACAAATTTACCAACAGCCTAGCTACAAACACAACAAGTTATACACTAAGCGTATAATAAAATGTATATTCTTCTGCAAGTTTAAACTCAAGCAGCCAACACAAAGTCATAAAAATCATATGAATTGGGTGTACTACTGCTAACGGATGTTCACCCATATACCAGGTTTAATCCATCTACCCAGCTGATCTATTTGCTCATTTGTCAACGCAACACAACCATTTGTCCAGTTGTATTTATAATGAATTTCTTGATCGCCTCTTCCAATACCATGTATTCCGATATGTCCACCAAGCAATGTATCCTGTGGAGGTGTTCTGCCTCTGCTTTTTGCTTGCTTGATTGACAACCACGTTTCTTCGTCAATCCTATTTTCTTCCAACGCACGATTTGCTGTGTCAAGATTGGGATAATTAAGACCAAAAAAACGATAATAGCGGCTTTTCTCATTAACCCAGCCGACCCTGAATCTACCCAAAGGGGTTTTGTCATCTTTAGTCATCTTAGACCAAGTGGTGCCATAACGGCCAATGGCGACATTCTCAAAAATTGCTTTAACACTATCGCCTTGCATCACTAACAATGTTTGCTCTGCCGTATCTACATCAATCCATACTCCGTTATCAGCTCGAACAGTATTTTGCATAACTGAAAAGACAAACAGTCCAATTATTAAAATTTTTAAGAAATATCTAAGAAAATTTAGCCAAATCACTTTTCAAGTCTATTCGTTAGTTGGAATAATTAATTATGTCATAATTTCAGCTTCTAGAAACTCACATTAAACGCGTATGTGTCTCGCTATTCCTGCCTACGTTGAGCAATTGACAACTAACAATCATGCGCTAGTAAATATAAGCGGCATTCGCAAAGAAATCTCTCTGGCACTCGTCGAAGATATTGTTCCTGGAGATTATATTATTTTACATGCAGGTTTTGCACTACAGAAACTGGACCCGGCAGAAGCAGAACTGACTCTAGCAATGTTTGCTGAAATTTCCTCCATCAACAGAAGCCCATGATTCGATAAAGCGAACAACACGACATGAAATACATTAATGAATTCCGTGAAGGCACTTTAGCAGAGAACATCGCAACCAATATCGCAGCTGAAGCAAATCCTCTACGTCATTACCATTTCATGGAATTTTGTGGCGGCCATACACACGCCATCTCGCGTTTCGGTCTAGTCGACCTATTACCAGACAATGTGCACATGATTCATGGCCCTGGTTGTCCAGTATGCGTTTTACCTATGGGCCGCGTGGAAAATGCAATCCAACTGGCTCAAACAAAGGATCTGATATTATGCAGTTACGGTGATATGTTGCGCATACCCACTGCAAGCGGCATGAGTTTACAGAAAGCAAAAGCACGAGGTGCAGACGTACGTATGATTTATTCCAGCGCAGATGCGATAAAAATTGCACAAGAAAATACGCAACATCAGGTGGTATTTTTTGCCATTGGATTTGAAACCACTACACCGCCGACGGCTGTTGCAATCAAACAAGCACAAGCGCTTGGTCTGGATAATTTCACGGTATTTTGCAATCACGTCCTGACGCCCTCAGCGATTTCCCATATCCTGCAGTCACCTGAAGTCCGCGAATTTGGCGTAGTTCCATTAGATGGCTTTATCGGACCAGCCCATGTATCCGTTGTAATTGGCAGCCGCCCCTACGAATATTTTGCCGAAGAATTTCAGAAACCTGTTGTCATTGCAGGCTTTGAACCCCTCGATGTACTGCAAGCCATACTGATGCTAATACGCCAAATCAATTCAGGCCGTGCAGAAGTTGAAAACGAATTTACTCGGGCAGTTTTGCCAACCGGAAACATCAAAGCGCAATCGCTCGTAGCTGAAGTATTCGAATTGCGTCGAGTCTTCGAATGGCGCGGCCTGGGATTAGTGCCCTACAGCGCGCTAAAAATCAAATCAGGCTATGCCGACTTTGATGCGGAATGTCGTTTTCAAATTCCAGCACTGTCGATCGCCGACAACAAAGCTTGCGAATGCGGCGCCATTTTACGCGGAGTCAAACGGCCGCAAGATTGCAAAATTTTTGGCACAGTCTGCACCCCCGAAAACCCGATCGGTTCCTGCATGGTGTCCTCGGAGGGCGCTTGCGCCGCTCATTACAGTTATGGTCGCTTCCGAGAAAAAAATCATACACATCCTGCAACATCGGAGAACTAATGTCCAACAAAGGAAAAGTCAAATTTGGTTACACGCGCGCGCTTGACTTGAAACATGGCTGCATCGAGATGGTTCATGGCGGCGGCGGGCGCTCGATGGCGCAGTTGATTCAACAGCTGTTTGTTGCAGCGTTCGATAATGAATTCTTAAAACCAATGAATGATCAAGCTTGCTTTCCGGGTTTTAATGGACGCATGGTCATGTCTACTGACAGCCATGTGATAACGCCCTTATTTTTCCCCGGCGGAGATATTGGTAGCTTATCGATTCATGGCACCATCAATGACATCGCCATGTCCGGTGCCAAACCTTGTTATCTAGCTGCCAGCTTTATTCTGGAGGAAGGTTTCCCACTGGCTGATTTGAAGCGCATTGTTGATTCCATGGCGCAAGCGACAAAAGCAGCCAAAGTACCCATTGTTACCGGTGATACCAAGGTGGTAGAAAAAGGCAGTGGTGACGGTGTGTTCATCACCACAACCGGAATTGGCATGGTCCCTGAAGGTATAAATATCTCCAGCGAGAATGCACGGCCTGGCGACAAAATTTTAGTATCCGGCACTTTGGGAGATCATGGTATCGCCGTCATGGCGTGGCGTGAAAATTTGTCTTTTCAAACTAACATTGAATCCGACACCGCCGCTTTGCATGATCTGGTCGCTACAATGATCAGCGCAACACCAAACATCCACGTACTACGTGACCCTACGCGCGGCGGCGTTGCCACAGCACTCAACGAAATCGCACAGCAATCATCGATAGGAATGATGCTCTATGAAAATAAACTGCCTATTCAAGAACAAGTCCAAGCCGCCTGCGAATTTCTCGGCTTCGATCCATTGTATATTGCTAATGAAGGTAAGCTTATTGCAATCTGCGCAGCGGAGGATGCTGAAAATTTGCTAACTGTGATGCAAACCCACCCACTGGGTAAAAATGCCGCCATAGTGGGTGAAATCATCGAAGACACGCATTGCTTTGTGCAAATGCAAACCCGCTTTGGTAGCAAACGTATCGTTGACTGGTTAAACGGCGAGCAATTACCGCGCATCTGCTAAGCCTTGCACATTGAAAATTCTATTCCTAACACACAGCTTCAATTGCCTGACACAACGCTTGTTTGTTGAGTTAACCCAGCTCGGGCACGACATTTCGATTGAATTTGATATTAACGGCGCTGTCACCTGTGAAGCTGTCGAGCTGTTTCAGCCTGATCTGATTATTGCACCCTTTCTGAAACGTGCCATCCCTGAAACAATCTGGCGCAAACTGCCCTGTTTTATCGTGCATCCGGGAATTGCTGGAGATCGCGGTCCATCCGCGCTGGACTGGGCCATCATGAAAAATCAATCAGAATGGGGAGTAACAGTATTACAAGCCAATGCTGAAATGGATGCCGGTGATATCTGGGCAACAGAATCTTTTCCGCTGCGTTACGCCAGCAAAAGCAGCCTATATCGCCATGAAGTCGTTGAAGCTGCAACCGGCGCAGTACTAACAGCAATAAAACGTTTTCTATCCGGATCATACCGCCCCACCCCACTGGATTACTCACATTCGGATGTGCATGGCCGCTTACATAGCCCGATGCGACAAATCGATCGCAGCATCGACTGGCAACAAGACAATACACACATCGTTATTAGAAAAATTCATGCTGCCGATGGATTTCCTGGGGTACTCGATACGCTGTTTGGTGAATCTTATTATCTGTTTGATGCCCACCATGAAGAAAAACTGACTGGTGAACCAGGAACTATCATAGCCAAGCGCAATAATGCGATTTGCCGTGCTACCATCGATGGCGCAGTGTGGATTGGTCATTTAAAACGTAAAAATGGCACTGAACAGGCTTTTAAACTGGCTGCTACTATGGTTTTAAAGAATCACCTAGATGATGTACCCGAAATACCCTCAGCCCCCTTTGCAGTAAAGCTGAGTGAAACCTATCGTGATATTTGGTTTGAGCAGAAAAATGATGTCGGTTACCTGCACTTTGTATTTTATAACGGCGCTATGGATACCACGCAATGCGAGCGCCTGCGAGATGCATATCTCGCGGCGACTGAACGCAAAGTTCGCGTTATCGTGCTAATGGGTGGATCTGATTTCTGGTGCAACGGCATTCATCTCAATCATATCGAAAATGCCACCAGCCCTGCCGATGAATCCTGGTGCAATATCAATGCCATGAATAATTTGGTACAAACTATCATTACCAGCGATCGACAGCTCACGATTGCTGCACTGCAAGGCAATGCTGGTGCTGGAGGAGTCTTTTTATCACTGGCTGCTGATTATATTTTTACGCGCGCCAGTATCATCCTGAACCCGCATTATAAAAGCATGGGCAACCTTTACGGCTCGGAGTACTGGACCTATTTATTACCTCGGAGAGTTAGTTCATTGAATGCGAAATTATTGATACAGAATCGCCTCCCTGTCGGCGCCATGGAAGCCAGAAATATTGGGCTGATTGATGACTGCTTCAATTTAAATCTGGAAGATTTCAGAAAAAAAATAATGAGCACTGCGGAAACACTCGCAGCTCGCCTAGATTTCCCTTCGCTCCTGCAACAAAAAATACATCAGCGCCAATCGGACGAGCAACAAAAGCCATTACAAAGCTACCGTGACCATGAACTTAAGCATATGCAACTTAATTTCTATGGCTTTGACCCCAGTTATCACGTCGCACGTTATCATTTTGTGCACAAAAGCCCCCATGCTTGGACACCCCGCTACCTTGCCCAGCATCGCCGATTTTCACAAACCTCTATCAATAACACACGGCTCCATCACAGCTACCTTTGACTAGCGACCGGATTGGGTATAATTGTCTCCACCAGATCAGGATCAAATTCAGGAGGTTTTTCAGCAGGAGGAATTACACCTGGACACTGTTTAATAGCCGCCCATTGTTGTATCGCATCATACTCACTTTTAAGTTGAGCATACTCAGCTTCTTGCTCTTTAGTTGCCGCCAACGCAAATAATGCTGTCCATGAAAGTGATAAATCTGCATCTAGCGCCAACTTATCATTGGCCGAATTTGATCTACCTGTTAACTGACTGACTCTAGCTTGAATTCGCTCAATCTCAACCAATAATTCAGCGCAGCTATAAGTCTGAAATTGCGCGGGTGATATATAAGGCGAATTAAGTTTTTCTGATGAAGACACACAACTAGACAACATAATAGCTGCGGCAAAAAGAACAGCAGTAAAAAGTTTCTTCATGACAATTACTTTTCCCTCGTATTTATTTATGCGTACAAATAACTATCACGCTACTATCTATTTTGTTGAATTGTACACCGATACCACAACTCTTTACATCTACCAATGCTTTTGCTCCATTACTCAACCTTACCCAAATTTCATCCACTCTAGCTATCGTCGTGATAACTACTGTACTGTTATGCAATACTGGTATCATCCGCCATTCCTTAATGATTTATTTTCATCCAATAACCCATGGTCAATATTGAAGAGCAACCTACTGAAGAACCGGGCATATCTAGCATTCATGCTGAGCCAATCAAAACTATTAAAGTCAACAACTGCAGCATCACATTACTGGGAACTGCGCATGTCTCAAAAGCGAGCGCAGATAAGGTGCAGGAGTTAATTGCGACGGGAAATTATGATGCGGTGGCGGTTGAATTGTGCCCAAGCCGACACAAAGTCATCGTCAACCCCGACGCTATGGCTAAAATGGATCTATTCCAAGTAATCAAAAAAGGCCAAGCCAGCATGGTCGCTGCTAGTCTCGCATTAGGCGCCTTCCAACAACGTATGGCGGAACAGTTTGGTATTGAGCCGGGCGCTGAAATGCGTGTCGCCATTAAAGATGCGCAAGATGCTAAATTACCAGTTTTATTGATAGATCGAGAAATCGGCACAACGATGAAACGGATTTATCACAACGTTCCCTGGTGGAAGCGTATGAATCTTTTTGCCGGTTTGATAGGCAGTGTCATCAGCAAAGAAAAATTCAGCGCCGAGGAAATTGAGAAACTCAAAGAAGGTGATGTTCTGGAAAGTTCTTTTTCACAGTTCGCCGAAAATGAAAAAGACCTATTTCATCCCCTCATCAGTGAGCGCGACGAATACATGTCCGCCCGCCTGCTCAAAGAAAGCAAAGAAAACAACTACCAGCATATCCTCGCGGTGATTGGCGCCGGCCACCTGAATGGCATGACGCAGCAGCTTGAGACACAAAGCATCACCCATCCGGATGAGCGAATTGCACATTTGGATACTATTCCCCCTTCCTCGCAATGGCTCAAATTTATACCGTGGCTGATTGTTGCACTCATACTCACAGGATTTGTTATTGGCTTTATGCGCAGCCCGGAACTGGGGACAGCCATGGTCGTTAGTTGGATCGTGATCAATGGCGGGCTTTCGGCGCTGGGTGCAGCGATAGCTTTTGCGCATCCGCTCTCGATTCTGACCGCTTTTCTGGCAGCTCCGCTAACATCACTCAATCCAACCATTGGTGCAGGCATGGTAGTGGCCGCCGTAGAAACTTATTTGCGTAAGCCGAAAGTTGGCGATTTTAACCGACTCAGAACTGACACAACCACATTGAAAGGCTGGTGGAGCAATCGGGTAACTCGTATCTTGCTGATTTTTATTTTATCTACATTGGGTTCTGCAATTGGTACTTATGTCGCTGGATTCAGAATCTTCGAGCAGCTTAGCTCAAGTTAGGCGGCTATGCTCGGCTTCTTCGAACGCCTGATCAACCCTTACCCTCCGGAGCACCCCATTGAACCGCCGCAGGGGTTGTACCAGTTTTGCCGCCACTACACTCAGGGAATCGAACCTTATCTTGTGTTGTTAGCGATTCTGACCACTTGCCTTGCAGTCAGTGAGGCCATGCTCTACAGCGTTCTGGGACAAATGGTCGATTGGCTAGCAGAAAGGAAAACCGAACACTTTCTGGAAGAGGAATGGCCAACCTTACTGGGCATGTCAGTTTTCATTCTGATAGTAATACCGCTATTAGTATTAATGCACTCATTAGTAATCCACCAAACACTGATGGGCAATTTCCCCATGCGTGTCCGCTGGATGTCACACCGCTATCTGCTTAACCAAAGCTATGCATTCTTTCAGCACGAATTCAGCGGGCGCATCGCCACCAAAGTCATGCAAACTGCAATATCAGTCCGGGAAACCGTACTCAAGCTGATCGATGTCATGCTATTTGTATCGGTTTACTTGACCACCACCTTATTCCTGGTCGTCAATGCAGATCCGGTTTTATGTGTGCCCTTGCTGATTTGGCTTGTTTTATATATTGCCATCCTGTCATATTTTGTCCCGCGTTTAAAACGTATATCCACCTTACAAGCCGATGCACGTGCACTCATGACCGGCCGTATTGTTGACAGTTACACCAACATCCTGACATTGAAACTGTTTTCACGCAGTCAACGTGAATCAGCGTACGCTCAGGCAGGCATGGAAGAATTCATGGCAACGGTGCACCCACAAATGCGCTTATCAACAGGCCTGAATTTTTGTGTTTGGGTCATCAATATGATGATGGTATTCGCAACCGGCGCATTGAGTCTGACGATCTGGCAACAAGGTGATATTGGGCCAGGTGCCATAGCAATTGTCATGAGTCTCGCTATCCGGCTGACCGGCATGTCACATTGGATCATGTGGGAAGTTAACACGCTATTCGAGAACATGGGTACAGTCCAAGACGGCATCAACACGATTTCCAAACCACAGCTTGTCACTGACCTGCGTGATGCCAAAGAGTTACAAGTACATCAAGGCACCATCCACTTCAGCCATATTTCCTTTTCCTATTACTCTGAGTATCGAGAATCCCTCAACATTTTCAATGATCTCAATTTGCACATTGCCGCTGGCGAGAAAGTGGGCATTGTGGGTCGATCAGGTGCTGGCAAATCGACCTTCGTCAGCCTGTTATTGCGTTTCTACGATACGCAGCAAGGCAGCATCACCATCGACAAACAGGATATTCGCACAGTAACACAGGATAGCCTACGCGCTAATATTGCCATGGTGACGCAGGATACTTCCCTGCTGCATCGATCGGTGCGCGATAACATCCTGTTTGGCAGACCAGATGCAACCGAAGACCAAATGGTCACAGCTGCCAAACAAGCTCAGGCGCATGAATTCATTCTATCATTGAGGGATATTAAAGGTCGAACAGGCTATGACGCTCATGTCGGTGAACGTGGTGTCACATTATCGGGTGGTCAACGGCAACGCGTTGCCATCGCTCGTGTGCTGTTAAAAAATGCACCCATTTTAGTCCTTGACGAAGCCACTTCAGCATTGGATTCCGAAGTCGAAGCCAGCATTCAGCAAAGCCTCTACAAGCTTATGGAAGGAAAAACGGTGATCGCGATCGCGCACCGACTCTCGACGATCGCTGCAATGGATCGGCTTATTGTATTTGACAAAGGCCGCATCGTTGAGCAGGGCAGCCACGCCAAACTCATTGCCAACAATCAACTTTATGCGCAATTATGGAATCATCAATCAGGTGGATTCCTCGGGTTACTAGAAAATGATCTGTCTTAGCTAAATCAATATAAAAATGTAATCTGCATAACGCATTATAGAGAACTGCAATTCTGCAGCAAATCAAATTCTATCCTTATCATTTAATGATTTAAGGTAATAAAGCTCCTATTTCTCAGATATTGAGAAGTCGCTTGACATGTTTAAATATTAACATTTAGAACTCAAGCAGCCCATCGTGCTCATTTCACAAAAACCCCACTCGCTTATTCTGTGTTTTTCTGCCAGAGCAAGATTGCTATCCGTTTTACTTTTCACACAAACACCTCTGGTCTTTGCTACAGCAAACTTAGAGCAATTGAGTCTGGAACAATTGATGAATATCAGTGTCATCGGTGCATCAAAGTATGAGCAAAAACAACAGCAAGTCGCCGCCGCTGTCAGCGTCATTACCCGTAAGGACATTAGAATCTACGGCTGGCGCACATTGGGTGAAGCACTGGCCAGTCTTCCAGGGATTCATGCCACATATGACTACCAATACGAATATCTGGGAACTCGGGGCCTTGGTCTACCCGGAGATTTCAATACCCGCGTATTGGTTACGATCAATGGCAACCGCATCAATGATGCCACCTACGATCAGGGACCGACGGGGCGGGATTTTCCGCTCGATATTGATTTGATTGAGCGAATTGAATTTATCCCGGGACCGGGCAGCGCTGTTTACGGCCAGAATGCCATGCTTGGCGTCATTAATATTATCACCCGCAAAGGCGCTGACATCAAAGGGGCAGAAATCTCAGCTTCCTATCAAACAGCTGAAATCATGCCGCAGGAGCGCGTCACTTTAGGCAAGCAATTCGACAATGGCACGGATGCGTTAATCTCATTCTCCGGTTTGCAATCTCGAGGAGCAGATCGTTTCTTTGATTTTGGGGATTCTGGCATTTCCGGAGTAGCACACCAGCTGAATGGAGAGAACGTCAAGCAAATGTTTGCACGGGCCTCACATGGTCCATTCTCATTTGATTTTATTTATGGCAACCGGCGCAAAGATGATCCTACGGGTATTTCTTTTTCAGATCCACTGGTAGCCGGTCAATTTCAGCGCGATCGCCGTCTTAACACGCAAGTTCAGTACAACAACAATTTTGCCAATGACACTTTAAATGTACTCGGTCGATTATTTCTCGGTCAATATCGTTATGATAATCCCTTGATGTATAGTGGCGAGAGAACCTTATCGACGGGTCCCAGTGATTGGCACGGCGCTGAGCTGCGTCTACTTTCAACTGCTATCACTAATCATAAGTTAATGTTCGGCATCGAATATCAGAATAACACCCAGATTAAACAAGCTTTCCAGAATTTTGACAACGCCGAAGAAAATGTTGCGATCAAGAGTTCAGTTGTGCGTGTCGGTGTATATGCTCAAGATGAATGGAACATTACCGAGACTCTATCAGTTACTGCAGGGTTACGTTACGATCACAACGATTGGATTGGCAGCCGATTAAGCCCGCGCGGTGCAATAATTTGGCAAGCAACTCCCAAAACCACTTTTAAGGCTCTGTATGGCCGTGCTCATCGTTCACCCAATTCTTTTGAGCGCGATTATGACGATGGGGTATCTCAAGTGGCAAACCCGGGATTACGCAGCGAATCTATTGATACTGCTGAACTCGTCGCAGATTATCGACCACAACCCGATATGAATCTACGTGCCAGCGTATATGCCTGGGATATGTACAACCTAATCACATTAGGCATAGATCCTTTCAGCGGGCTGACACAATATCAATCGACATCGAAAAAGGTATTAGCCAGAGGCGCTGAATTATCGTTCGATAAAACCTGGCATTGGGGCGCACGCTTTCGCGGTAGTTATGGTATCCAGAACGCAGAACAACAGGATTCGCATCTGCCTAACTCCCCTTATCATCTGGGGAAAATCAATATCTCGCTCCCGATACCGTTGATTACCGGTCTACGAGCAGGTTATGAATTGCAATATTACGGCAAACGCAAGACGCTTGACGGCTCTAATACTGACAACTATGTGCTCTCCAATCTCAATCTAGTGGCCGATGTCCCTCGGGTAAAAAGATTGGAAGCATCGCTCAGTTTTTACAACCTGTTTAATGAAAACTATCTGCATCCGGCCGCCGATACCAACTGGCAAAATACTTTCTTACAGCCAGGCCGCACTGTGCGCCTCAGATTGGATTATCGATTCTAGGATAATTCAATATGGCATTATTTTGTATACAACTGAGACTAATTTTCATTCAATGCCCGGACAGAAAGATTTGGATATTCCTAGCACGGGAATATGTAACTCTATGCAGTAACTACCCGACAGAAAAGCAACCAAGCTCAATCTATCTTTCACTAATGTCGCTATCCTGCTTCTTAATATTAGGTTTTTCACCACTGACTTACGCAGAACAACCAACGGAGTACCGGATGAAAGTAGCTTTTTTATACAATTTTGCTGCCTATACTGAATGGCCTGACCGGCATATTCAAAACTTGAATTTATGTATTTATGATGAAAATCCGTTCGGAGAACATTTACAACACATACAACAAAAGAAAATTAACAATGACGAAATAGTAATCAAGCATGTAAAAAATATCGATGACCTCACCAATTGTCAAATGATTTTCATCACCCGATCAGCCATTGGCAATCTCGATAACATCATTAATCTATTGAATGGAAAACCAATCCTTACCATTGCCGATACCCCAGGTGCCGCCTCGAAAGGTATTGTACTTAACATGGCAATAAAAGAGAGAAAAGTTACATTTGAGGTTAATATCGCCAAAGCGAAGAAAAGTGGTTTAAAACTCAGCTCTCAATTACTACGTTTTGCCAGTGAGATATATCAATAATGAAGAACTCATCACCGACAGTCATCACGTTACGCTCAAGATTGCAACAAATCAGCCTGTCCACACAGGGCACCGCCATGCTACTGCTCGCAACCCTTGTTATTTGTAGCAGCTTCTTCATCAGTTTTTATTCATTATCACAAACCAGCCAGTCAACAGCTAAGTTATTGGCTGAGAATGCAGTGGCCACTTTAATGTTTCAGGATAAAAACACCGCGCAGACGCTATTACATTCTCTAAAAAATACCAATGAAATTCAAGCCGCAGCTATTTACAACGAGGCAAAAATACAATTTGTAGAATACTCTGTCACCAGTAAATCGCTTCCCCTAACTTTATCGTCATTAGACGAAAATTTTAAGACAAGTCTTCATTCCTTAATAATTACCCAGCCTATCCGCTTCAATGACCAGCTTTTGGGAAGTCTGTACCTGGAAATTTCTTTGGCACCACTTTACTGGCAAATTCTTTGGCACATTGTTATTACCATCACAGCAGCTTCACTTGCCTTACTGATCGCCAACCTGATGCTACGCCGACTGAACCGATCCGTACTGGACCCGCTCAACGAGCTCTCAACCACCATGGATCATGTTACTAATGAGGCAGATTACTCAACTCGAACCGAACCCAGTGCTATCGTTGAATTGAATACACTATCCAAAGGATTCAATAATATGCTGGAAATGATTCAAGAGCGTGATGCAAAGCTTGCAAATCACCTGGATCATCTTGAAGAAGAAGTCACAAAAAGAACAGCGGAATTAGTGCTTGCGAAAGAATCGGCGGAAGCTGCCAGCAAAGCTAAAAGCGAATTTATAGCGACCATGAGTCACGAAATCCGTACTCCGATGAATGGAATTCTAGGAATGACTGAATTACTTATAGGCAGCCAACTGAATCAGGAGCAGCAGCGATTTGCTGAAACAGTCCAAAGCTCAGGGCAGCATCTGTTAGGGATTATCAATGACATCCTTGATTTCTCTAAAATTGAATCAGATCATATGGAACTGGAGATCATTGATTTTGACTTGGTACAGCTGATTGAAGATACGCTGACAATGTTTGCTCATCCTGCTGACAAGAAAGGGCTGGAGTTAGCGGCACAATTTTTACCTCCCAACATAGCTTTTATGGTGCGGGGAGATTCGTTCCGACTACGACAAATCATTGCAAATCTGATTAATAATGCCATTAAATTCACCTCATGTGGAGAGGTTGTGATTCGCACTCAATTGAGTGAAACAACCGAATCCTTAGTTGACATCAAAATTTGTGTTGAAGATACCGGCATTGGAATTCCTCCGGAACATCATGAGAAGATTTTTCATCATTTCTCCCAGGCAGATGGTTCGACTACAAGGCAATACGGAGGGACCGGGCTAGGACTGACGATCTGCAAAAGATTACTGGAATTGATGAAAGGAAACATTCATGTCGAAAGTAAGCTTGATCAAGGTTCCAAGTTCTGGATTAATCTTCAGTTGGAGAAATCCGCACTGAAGCATGCACACCAACCTAATATAGCTAATTTAGCCGGCATCAAAGTACTGGTTGTGGATGACAATCAGACAAACCGGGAGATTCTTAAACTCCAACTGCAAAACTGGCAAATTCAAGCGGTGTGTACCGATGGTCCGGAACATGCTCTCGCTGCCATGAAGGATGCTCATGATCACAACGAACCATACCATCTGGCCATTCTAGACATGCATATGCCGAAAATGAATGGATTACAGTTGGCAGAAAAAATTCATGCCGATCCTGAATGGAGCAAAACCCGCATGATGATGTTAACTTCGACCCATAGTGATATCACGCAACTGGCAAGGGAAAATATCGGAATTCTTCGCTACGTCAATAAACCAATCCGCCAGAAAGAATTAATTGATATTATCATGGACGTTATGGGACGCAATCTCGACAAGCCAATTGCATCCGCACAAAGTCCATCTCCTACTCTCCCCTTCCTCTTGGAGGGATCAGTTTTACTGGCTGAAGATAATCTGGTCAATCAAGAAGTAGCAAAGGCGATGTTAAGTCGACTGGGCCTGGATACTGTAATCGCACATGATGGCAAGCAAGCTGTCGACCTGATCCGCAACAATCACTACGATATTATTTTAATGGATTGTCAAATGCCGGTGATGGATGGTTTTGAAGCCACTGCTCGAATTCGGCAACAGTTTAACAAAATCCCAATCATTGCCCTGACAGCCAATGCTACTGAAAACGATCGGATCCAGTGTTTAAAAATGGGAATGGATGACTTCCTTTCTAAACCTTATTCGCTTGATCAACTACAACAGAAAATCCTTCAATGGTTACCCACAAAAAAAGGCAATCCTATGAATACTGAAAATTCAGAACCCGTTGCAATAGAATCGGAAAATAACACTGCCTCAGCACTCAATCCGATTAGGCTTGAGGAGATTCGAGAACTTGACCCTACGGGAGGAAGCAACCTGCTGCAAAAAATTCTACAAACCTTTCTCGAGTCTGCTGATAACGGTCTACGGCAACTTGAACAGGCAATTTTGAATAATGACGCTGAAGGTCTGCGTCAATCAGCACATGCTTTGAAATCCAGCTCTGGAAATATAGGTGCTGAAAACCTATCCGCCATCTTCAAGCAATTGGAAATTGATGGACATGCGGGCGAATTGACACGTGCAAAAGCACTACAAGAAAATATGCGTTTACATTATCAATGTGTTACCACTGAGATAAAAAAGATACTTACATCATCGTGATAGCAAAGCCTTTTAAAATCTTACTGGCCGATGATGATGCAACGGTCAGACTCCTGATGCAAGCCGCACTAGAGAAAACCGGCTTCGAGGTTACGCTGGCTTGCAATGGAACAGAGGCCATTCGTTTGTTTGAAACAACACCCACCGATATGATTATGCTCGATGTTGAAATGCCCGACATGGATGGCTATACGGTCTGTTCATACGTGCGAGAAAAAGTTGGCAATGAACTTCCTATTATCATGGTTACAGGAATGGATGATGTGCAATCGATTACCCGCGCCTTTGAGGTTGGTGCGACAGATTTTATCCCCAAACCGATCAACTGGAATCTACTTAGCTATCGCGTATTGTATTTAAAGCGCGCTTACTTGAATCTGCTCGCACTCAAGGCTGCTAATGCGCGCAGTGTAGCAATTTTCAGTGCCATTCCCGATACAATGTTCATTATCAATGACCAAGGAAAAATTTTGGATATCTGCAGTGATGCAGATACTACGCCCTGGTTGATTCGAAATTCGGCAAATCCATTGCATCAAAGCTTGCCTCAAGATATCGCCAATTTATATTTAGATGCCGCAGAACAAGCTCGTTACAACGGCACGGTTGAGCTTTTCGATTACCCGCTCAAGCTGGATAACGATGAAACTAGATACTATGAAAATCGTATTGTTGTAATTGATTCTGAAGAAACACTTTGCCTCGTCCGCGATATTAGTGATCGCAAGGATTCTGAAAGTAAAATTTTTCACCTTGCCTATTACGACACTCTAACTGGACTGCCGAATCGTCAATCTTTTATGGAGCGTTTAAAGGGTGAAATTAAACGCGCCCGCTATACTGATAACAAATTAGCAATCCTTTTTCTGGACCTGGATGGATTCAAAAGTATCAACGACACTATGGGACATAATGCCGGGGACACCATTCTTAAGTGCGCAGCAGACCGCTTACAAAATAGCACACGTCTTTCTGATTTTGTGTCACGCACTGACAAAAATCATTCAGAAGTTAAATTAGCACGTCTCGGAGGCGATGAATTTACCGTTATTATTCCTAATTTATTACGCACGGAAGATGCGCTAATTTTAGCGCATCGAATTCGTGAAACTATGCGCCATCCTTTTCACCTCGAAAGCCGTGATGTCGTACTCACTACAAGTATCGGCATTGCTCTCTACCCGAGTGATGGTAATGATGCCGAAACCCTGCTGAAACATGCAGACACAGCAATGTACCATGCCAAAAATGAAGGCAGGGATAATTGCCAATTCTACAACGCTGAGCTAACACTTCAGGCAGAAAAGCGCATGCACTTGGAAAACGATCTACGTAATGCATTGCAGCTCAATGAATTTTATCTTGTTTACCAGCCACAGTTCGATATTGCAGAAGGCAACTTCCAATCAGTAGAAACACTGATACGTTGGCAGCATCCAAAACAAGGACTTGTTTCTCCAATCGATTTCATCCCTTTAGCAGAAGAAAATGGCTTAATCCTTCCAATCGGAGAGTGGGTATTGCGTACAGCATGTACTGAGGCTGCTCAATGGCATAAGAATGGAAAATGTTTGCAAGTCGCTGTCAATCTCTCTCCTCTGCAGATCAAGGATCCTGAACTGGTGAATAAAGTACTCGGCATTCTAACCGAAACAGGCTTTCCTCCCAACAAACTGATCCTGGAGATCACAGAAGGCGCTTTGATGGAGCATGATGAAAATACGTTGACTACGCTGCACGAGCTACGAAAGCATCAGATTCAGATTGCCCTGGATGATTTCGGCACAGGCTATTCTTCTATGAATTATTTGAGGCGCTTACCCATAAATTATATAAAGGTAGACCAAAGCTTCGTTCGTGATATGTTAGAAAATAAAAACAATCTTGCAATCGTCCTGGCGATGATTTCATTATCAACGAATCTCGGTTTTTCTGTGACTGCCGAAGGTATAGAGACTTTAGAGCAAGCTCAGGCCCTTAAATATTTCGGTTGCGATACTTTGCAAGGCTACTACTTTAGCAAACCAATCACCGCAGAAAAAATTTGTTCTATCATCAACCAGAAGTGGTCAATTCAGGCATCCAATCCCAGCGCAATCGATCATGAAAATAGCTGACCTTAACCAACTAAAAATTAGCACATTATTGCCCAGCCCTAAAGGCGTGGCGCTGGCACTGCTGGAAGCTTGCCGTCAAGAAGATGTATCCATCAACGAAATCACCAAGCTCATTCAAACTGATCCTGCACTCGCAGGTCGCTTGATTCAGCGCGCCAATGCAACTAAACAAACCACACGCGCGATCTCATCCATAGCAGAAGCCATTTCTCGTATCGGGCTAAACACCGTCAAGCAATTGGCCATGAGTTTCTCGCTCATCGATCAATATTCGAAAGGCCCAAACAAAGGATTTAATTACCAGGAATTCTGGTCTCATTCACTATTGATGGCAATTGCAATGCAAGAATTGAGCAAGTCAACTCAAGTTTCTTCATCTGAGGATCTATTTTCCTGCGGCTTGATGATGCGCATCGGTTGCCTGGCACTCGCTTCAATCTATCCCGAGCAGTATTCCGAGCTCATACAAAAACAATCATCAGACACCTCCTTGAGCCAATTGGAGCAACAGTACTTAAAGACTGATCATAATGAATTGACTGCTGCGATGTTAATTAATTTTGGCTTCCCAAAGATTTTTGTGGAACCAATTTACTATCATGAAGCACCTGACGAATCTGGATTTTCTGAAGGCTCTCGGCCTTACCAAATTCTGCATCAGCTTTACTTGGCGAAACAGATTGCTGACTTTGCATTAACCAAAGAATCCGAGCGTAATCAGCGCATTTCAGGATTGTTATTACTGGGTGGAAAAATCGGTCTGGATACCGAAACATTTGGCAATTTTATCGACCAAATCATAAGGGAATGGCATACATGGGGAAAAATACTTAAGATAACAGCCCAGGAACAACTTCCATCCTTTCATAAAATGATGAGCGCAACTGCGCCACGGCCGGAAGATACAACCAACGCCGCTTCACTACGAATACTCCTGGTTGAAGATAACCCAACCAATCTTATTCTTTCCAAGGAATTGCTCTCCAATGTTCTGGGGCACACTGTGTATACCGCCAATGACGGTCAACAAGCATTAGCACTTGCTATGGATGTATTGCCGCACATAGTCATCACCGATTGGATGATGCCCATCATGAATGGTCTTGAATTAACCAAATCATTACGAGCAACTGAATGGGGGCAAAACTTATACGTCATTATGCTCACCAGTATCGAAGATGAAGAAGAAGTGATTAAAGCATTTAATGCGGGCGTCGACGATTATGTGACCAAACCCATAAATATTAGAACTTTTCGGGCCAGATTGCGAGCAGCCTGGCACTACCGACAATTACAGGAAGCGTGGGAACAGGACCGCGAGCAACTCAAGCGCTTTGCCGCTGAATTAGCGGTTACCAATCGTAAATTAGAATACTATGCCCTGACCGATATGCTGACAGAATTACCCAACCGGCGCTCTGGTATGGAAACACTGTCTGAGACATGGAGTGTCGCCAACCGAACCGGACAACTGATGGCAGTCATGCTCATCGATATTGATGATTTTAAAAAAATCAATGACAACCATGGTCACTCAATAGGCGACAAAGTACTTAAAGAAGTATCCGCGATTATTCGAAAAACCGCACGCAAAGGCGATACCTTTTGCCGCATGGGAGGAGAAGAATTTCTGGTTGTATGTCAGCTAGGAAATACTGATGTAAAATCATCTATCCTCTTTGCAGAAAGACTTCGTCATCAAATAAGCCAGCAACAAATCAACATCAGCGAAGCTCATATTCAAATCACCATAAGTATTGGCATTGCTTTCAAGGAAGCCGGTATAAAAAACGAAGATCATCTCGTTAATGCGGCCAATAAAGCACTATATGCGGCCAAAAATACAGGACGAAATAGAGTCTATCTATCCCTAAAAGATAAACTTCTGGCCGCGCCTGCATCTATCGAGAAAATTGATCCATCTGCAGATAAAACCAAGTAGAATCATTCCTTGAAAGAAAAGAAAACCCGCATTAACTGCGATCAAGGTTTCAAAGTGGTTATCGGCAAAGTAATATAGTAGACTCTGCCGCAGAAAGATCCATATGCCTTGTTCACAAAAAACCACGATAGTCGATCGAACTAAAAGAAACTAATCGCTTGTGATCTTAATCCCTGAGTTAACGGTACAGCGCAACCTGAAGTTATCAGGCTTTATATTATTTTGCTGTTTTGCAAATTTTGTGATCGCAAGTAATCCATCGATATCCGCAAAAAAAACTGCAGCAGATCAGTTCTTAGATCTAAGTATTGAAGAACTGATGAAAATCGAAGTCACCTCTGCATCGAGACGCTCACAGAAACTTTCTGAGGTTCCTTCTGCTATTTTCGTGATCACCCAAGACGATATACGCAGATCCGGCGCAACCAGTATTCCAGAAGCTTTACGTATGGCTCCCGGTGTTGATGTTGCGCGTATTGGCACCGATAAATGGGCTATCAGCATTCGCGGATTTAACGGACGCTTTGCCGACAAACTACAAGTCTTGATGGACGGTCGCAGCGTCTACAATCCGTTGTTCGCCGGTGTGCAATGGGAACAGCAAGACACCTTGATAGAAGATATTGAGCGTATCGAAGTCATCCGCGGACCCAACGCAGCGGTCTGGGGAGCCAATGCAGTCAATGGCGTGATCAATATCATCACCAAAAGGGCGGCTAATACCCAAGGAATATTACTTTCCGCAGGTGGTGGCAGTTTTGAACATGGTTTTTTCGGCGCGCGCTACGGTGGAAGGATTAATGACGATACCCATTATCGTTTTTATGCCAAAGGATTCACGCGCGACAATATGAATACCCTTTCGGGAGGCAGTGCCAATGACGCTTGGCATCAAGGCAGAGGCGGTTTTCGACTGGATCATTCGCGGGGAATCGATCAATTCACCGTACAAGGTGATATCTTTTATAACGCCTTCGGTGATCGGCTGAATAAAGCCAACTTGAGTGCCCCCATCATTCAGGCTGAAACTGCTCGGGGTCACAACGAAGGAGGAAATATCCGTTTGCGTTGGGATCGCACCATTTCTGACCGATCCTCGATCATGCTGCAAACCTATTATGATCGCGTCGATTACCGATTACTAACCAGCTCGGCATTTAGGGCGGAAAGCTTTGACATTGATTTTCAGCATCGCTTTCCTTTATTTGACAAGCATGACCTGACTTGGGGAGCGAATTATCGTCTTTATCATAATAAAGTACTGAGTACCGAACTCATATCATTCAATCCGCGGCTGCAAACCAATCATCTGGCGAGCGCATTTATTCGCGATGAAATCACGCTGATTCCCGCACATTTAAGGCTAACCTTAGGCTCGCGCTTCGATCACAATGATTTTACCGGAATGGAGATTCAACCGAATGCGCGCTTGATGTTCACACCGGATGAAAGAAACTCCCTCTGGCTGGCTGTTTCACGCGCAGTACGCACCCCTTCCCGCGCGGAAAACGATATTCATTTTAACGCCAACACAATAGCCGATGTCCCTGGATTTTCAGCATTGTTACCCTTTCCAGTCTTGACGCAATTAATGGGTACACCCAATTTTAATTCTGAGAAATTACTAGCTTATGAACTAGGATTTCGTCATCAGTTCTCGCCTCAAGCTTCACTGGATGTTGCCACTTTCTATAATGATTATAGCCAATTACGCGATCTATCGGCTGGCGCTCTTTCTTTTCATGCCGGCTTCCCACCCCATCTGATGTTGCCAGTTCTATTAACCAATAGGGCATCCGGATATACCTATGGCGTTGAAACATCGGCAGATTGGCGCGCTAGCGAAAAGTGGCGTTTGCAGGGAAATTACAGCTTTATCGACATGCATATTCACTCCGATTCGATATTAAGGCAATTTGATCCAACTACAGGCAGTGCCAACACGGTCAGTCCGCAACATCAAATTTCAGCACGCTCGCATTACGATTTCTCGGATCACTTGCAACTAAATCTCTGGTTGCGCTATGTCAGTCGCATCGACTTTTATCGTATCCCTGGTTATGTGACTATGGATGCTCGATTGGGTTATAAGCCCAAAAGAAATATTGAGTTATTCATCGTAGGGCAAAATCTTTTTAGCCAAAATCATCGCGAGTTTGTATCCGATTTTATTCCTTCGTTTCCCACATACATACCACGCGGTATTTATGCAGGAGCAGAATGGCGCTTCTAGCCCAAAACGTCGATATGCAATTTTATAACCAACTCATCAAGCTTCTAGGCACATCCATCAGTCGATGTGTCTGCTACACAATTTTAGCTTTATGGTTAGGTTATGGCCCGCCTATTTCTCACTCACTCGCCAGAGCCGACAGCATCCTGGAATATCAAGTCAAAGCAGCTTTTATTTATAACTTTATTGCATTCACGCATTGGCCCAGTAGCACGAAGAATATTATTCATCTCTGCATTTATGGCGAAGATTATTTTGGCGATGAAATCGATAAGCTACAAAATAGACCGGCTGATAAACGGCGTATCAACGTCGCTCGCATCAATGATCCTGATCAATTCAAACAATGTCAGGTCATTTTCTTCTCTAAATCTGTCGGTCACAACTTAGCAAGCATTTTGGATAGCCTTCCCAACAAACCGATACTGACACTAGCAGATACTCCAAATGCCACATCCAAAGGTGTTGCAATTAACATGAATCTGATGAGCGAGAAAATTGTGTTCGAAATTAATTTAGCGATCGCACGGAAATCCGGATTGGATTTCAGTTCCAAGCTACTCCAGCTAGCCGCTAAAGTGTATTAATCAAGATAATTTATTGGCAAGAATTACCCCTTTTTTTATAGTTATATCTCGCCTTCGATTAAGAAACATTACATATAAAATCGCTTTTCATCATTTCTTGAATTTCAATCAATTTACCCACTCATCCGAATAGTTATCTTATTGTCAAATCAACCGGAGATTATTATCATGAAACCGATTATTTTATTTACTTGCACCTTGGCTTTACTCGGAAATATTTGTTCCGTTTTTGCTACAACTGCCAGTGACACCGAGAAACTGCTTAACTGGGCTGAAAATACGTATCGAGAAATCTTCCCCAGTCACCAAGCAACACAAAACATTGAGCCCTGGTTATTTCGGTATTATCCAGAATCTAGTGTCTATGCGGGTGTTAACAAAAATGACAACAACGTTTATGTGATGGGAGGTCCTTGGGGGAATAGTCCTACATTGATCAACACATTATCCAGTCTGATCACTCAAATTAACAATTCAGGCGGAAATAGTAGCATCGCCGCCTGCGACATCACCAATGCACCGGCTGGCGTCAGTTATAGTCAAAGTGACAATGTTGTCACAATGACCACTAATGGTGCGTGTGTTCAAGCTCCGGATCTGACGAATACCAATCTTTGCAAAGTGCCGCAACAAACAACTGCCAGCGGCATTTCTTTGTTGGGCAGCAACACCATTACTTCATCAAGTATTGAGGGTTTGTCAACCAGCATTCCCGGATTACCTAACCCATTCCAAGCTATTGTCGATGCCGCAGCGAACGTGAAGCATTGCACTATCAATGCACCTGCCGAAACAGCTAATTTGGTCGTAAATTCTGATCTTTGTCTCGACATTACAACTGCTCTCACGGATACATTGGCTGGCTTGCCTGTCGATGGCATTGTGCTAACTCCTCCGGTTAAATATATTACCAAGGGAACTTATAGAACAGAGGGTGTAACGGATTGTTTTGCAACCGATGCCATGTCGATTAATGATGCTTACACTGGAGATGTCTGGATCAAGCAGAACGGCAATTTTATCAAAGTAAACAATTAAAAGTAGCTCCCCCAGGATAACTTCTCAGCTACTGGGAAGTTATCCCATCACTCATATTGCACACCTTGCGTGTATTAGACGTGAATCCCTAAAATCACCTGACGTTTCCGCAAATCATTCAATATGTCCATTCCGCCACGGATTACGATATCGGGTTGCGCATGATTCAGCTCAACGGCTATTTGTTGCAATAATGTCCGTGTAGATTTGTGATCATTGCAACTAATCAACTGCAAAAGACGTGCAGTCACTGCATTAATCTCAATAAAATGCACGTCAAAATCGGCATCTCGATAAACGATTAAATGTGTTTGCGTCGCTCCGGGTGCTCCTGACTGAGAATCCGGACTGATTTTGTGCACCGGGAAACGATAGCTCAATGACCAGGCTAACGGGGAAATCATCGGGATCCCATCAAGTAAGTCACCTTCTGGATTTATTTTTGCCACTTCCACTTTCTCATCCGATATAGAAAGCGCTAGTTCAACCCACTCATAATGAGCCAGTTCTAGAATAAATGGCGGATCATCTGGTTGCACTGCGCGCTCATGCTCCAGATATTTTAGAAACTCACGCGGCATTTCCGGAAATAATGGCGTACGTGACAAGTGTCTAGCAAAATAATCCCGAATCATTGCATGCCAGAGTTTATCCAACATGATTTGGCGTAATACCGGAAAGCTGTTGGCGATAAAGCCTTCTACGTTGTTATAGAACAGCTCGCGGTATATTTTCAGGCGCCGCTCTTCGAGTGCTTCAGGACACGGATTATTTTCCGGATCGCGAATATACGCCGCAAAAACGTATTGCTGCTGTACAAATTCGGGACGATCAGCCGTGTTGTAGGTAATCACTGGGTTGCGTCAACCATTTTGACTGTAACGCATGAATAATATCCACTTCTTGCAGCAATTCTGCCAGTGGCGGCAGATTGAAATCACGCTCCAGCAAGGTCGGAATGACGCCAAAATGCTGATAGGCTTTCTCGAGTAACCGCCAAACGGGATCTATGACATCCGCGCCATGAGTATCAACAATGAGGTCTTCCGCTTCCTGATAATGCCCGGCAACATGAATGTAACGAATGCGTTCGGCCGGTAATCCGCGCAGAAACGCTTCGGCATCGTAGCAATGATTGATACTATTGACATAAATATTATTGACATCAAGCAGTAGATCGCAATCCGCTTCCTGCAACACAGCATTCAGAAAATCGATTTCTTCCATCTGCTTACCGGGAGTTGCGTAATAGGAAACATTCTCCACCGCGATACGCCGCTCCAAAATGTCTTGCACATAACGGATACGGCTTGCTACATAATGCACTGCTTCCTCGCAAAAAGGTATCGGCATTAAATCATACAGATGCCCATCGTCACTGCAATAGCTGAGATGTTCGCTGTAATAGCAGATGCGGTGCTCTTTGAAGAATCTTTTCAAACGGTGCAGAAAAGCTTCATCCAATGGCGACGGCCCACCGATTGAAAGTGATAGTCCATGACAAATAAAAGGAAATTTCTCGGTCAGTTCACGCAACCTCTTTCCGTAGCGCCCGCCGACACCTATCCAGTTTTCTGGCGCAACTTCCCAGAAATTCACTTGCTGCGGAATTTGATCTGCCAACGAATCTATCATAGATCGCCGCAGACCAAGACCCACGCCATGAACAGGATAATGATTGCTGCTCATGGATTGAATAGATTATTTTTTAGAACCGCACTTACCTTCACCGCATTTACCTTCTTGCTCAGTTTTCTTACCGCCGCATTTGCCTTCCATATTTTGCTTCATTTCTTTCTTGCTGCCGCATTTACCTTCGCCACACTTGCCTTCCATATCCTTTTTCATTTCACTCTTGCTGTCAGCCTGCCCTTCTTGCTCGGCTTTTTTTGCACTGTCTCCATACGCCAGCATATAACCACTAGAAAGCTCACTCATTGCAAACGGATTAGTCTGCGTCTCAGCAGTCAAGTTGGTTGCTGCTAAACTGGTGACTAATGCTGTGCCTAAAGCAATCGAAATAGGTTTAATGATTTTTTTCGACATTATTTTCTCTCCATAAAAAAGATGAATAAGATTGGATCATAATAATAACCCCAAATTGTTAAACAATTGTTGATTTCTTTGTTGCTTTTTTTGCTTGCGGCTCTCTGTTAAACTCAGCGCTGCAAAAAATACTATAAGAATATGCTTGATAATCTAAGGAGATTTGAATGTTTAACAAACCCAACCAGCTGATTTTTTACATCAATATATCGATCATTGTCTTTGGTGCATTGGTTGCCCTGCTTACCCCATTTTTCGTTGTTGGATTAATTTTTACGATTTGTGCAGCACTGCTGATTCTTGATCAATTCAGGCAAAACAAATCTGCTTTCACCATTTCAGATTTAAAAAAATTATTAACCGTTCATGATAATGGCGGCAATAAAGCAACATTGACACAAACGCAGATGACAACCGCATGCCATGTCGATAATTCAGAATATTGGTTTAAAAATATCCGCGCGATTGGCAGTATCAGCAATTTCAAAATCAACCATGGACAACCAGATGATCAACAAAAAGAAAATGGAAACTATCACGTTTGCATGCGAATTCCGCCCGAATTAAAATTAATCGATGGCTCCGATCTGACATTAACCTGCGAATATCAAGATGCTTTTACACAAAGCCAAGGCACGCTTTCTCACGTGATCGATGATGACACACAACATCTGCATATGACAGTACAACTGCCTGAGGGCCGCGCCATTTCTACTGCTCGTTTTTACTGCAAGTATGATGGTAAAGAACAAGCTTTATTGCCGCCGAGTGTAACTGGGCAAACAACTATTTCAGCTGAAGTTAAAAAACCAAAATTGGGTGCGGAATACTGCCTGCAATGGAATTGGTCCGAGCCAGGCTTGTTAGGAAAATTAGGCAGTCTTTTTAAATAATTACTCTCTCGTTAGTAAACACACTGACTAATAGAGTCTAGATAATATAAATTTAATAATAGCGCTGCTTAATCTTCTGCCCGCCGCTAGAAAAAGATAAATACCATTGAATTTACTTAAGGCGCTCGCTGCAATCAGCAGCATGACTTTCGTATCACGCATTCTCGGTTTTGTGCGCGATATCATGATTGCTCGGATTTTTGGGGCTGGAATGGCAACTGATGCTTTTTTTGTCGCCTTCCGGATTCCCAATCTGCTGAGACGATTATTTGCCGAAGGCGCATTTTCCCAGGCATTCGTTCCGATCCTCGCAGAATACAAGAACACTCGAACATCCGAAGAAACGCGCGAGTTGATTGATCATATCACCATGCTTTTGGGCATCACGCTGTTTGTTGTCACGCTGGTGGGGATCGTGGCAGCCCCATTCATCATCTATGCCAGCGCACCAGGGTTC
The DNA here is from genome assembly GCF_902826915.1 of uncultured Nitrosomonas sp. Taxonomy (GTDB): domain Bacteria; phylum Pseudomonadota; class Gammaproteobacteria; order Burkholderiales; family Nitrosomonadaceae; genus Nitrosomonas. Next base: position 1,902 of record NZ_CADEGP010000039.1, on the reverse strand, counting down.
TCCGCTGACCCGGAAAAATTTAATCTGACTGTTGAATTACTGCAGATTACATTCCCTTATATTTTATTCATTTCCTTGGTCGCGTTAGCAGGTGGCATACTCAATACCTATGGCAGGTTTAATGTACCTGCGATCACACCTGCATTATTAAATTTGTCATTTATCGGATGCGCATTGTGGCTCACACCGCTTATCGATCCACCCGTTCTTGCACTAGCTTGGGCAGTTTTTATCGGTGGCGTACTACAACTTGTATTCCAGGTACCATTCCTACTACGCCTCAAATTATTGCCACGGATTCGTTTCGGCAATCAAGATACGGGCGCCTGGCGAGTAATTAAACTGATGGGCCCAGCGGTTTTCGGTGTATCGGTCAGCCAAATCAGTCTGCTGATCAATACCATATTCGCTTCTTTACTGGTTACGGGCAGTGTATCCTGGCTCTACTATGCCGATCGCTTAATGGAATTCCCTGCTGGCCTGCTAGGCGTCGCATTAGGTACCATACTACTACCGTCCTTGGCGCGGCATTACAATGATAACAGCACTGAAGAATATTCCCGTCTGCTGGATTGGGGCCTAAGAATGACGATATTGCTAACTTTACCCGCAGCGCTGGCACTGGCACTATTGGCAACACCTTTAATTACAACACTTTTCTACCATGGTGCTTTTACTGAGCACGATGTATGGATGACGCGTGAAGCATTGATTGCATACAGCATTGGATTACTCGGATTAATTCTGGTCAAAGTTCTCGCACCGGGATTCTATGCGCGCCAAAACATCAAAACCCCTGTAAAAATCGCCGTGATCACGCTAATCGCCACACAACTCATGAATCTGGCCTTCATCATTCCATTCAAACACGCCGGTCTCGCATTAGCGATTGGACTAGGTGCCTGCTTGAATGCGGGGCTGTTGTACTACAAATTATGCAGCCACAAAATCTATCAGCCGCAACCCGGATGGCTTAATTTCTTTGTCAAAATACTGATCGCTTTGGCAAGTATGGGAGTTGTTTTATGGTTCACGGCAGGTAGTGACGCTTCTTGGTTGACCGATTCCACCATGACTCGCGTCGGCCGATTAAGCTGGATAATAATCATGGGCGCTTCGAGCTATTTTACCGCTTTGTGGTTGTTGGGATTCCGCATAAAAGACTTTACCAAGCAGCAAGTCATATAACTCATACCTCTGCAAGCACCGCATCATTTGCTTGAAACCAGAATCCTTCTTATCTGTCACTATACCGATAGAGCGCTTGAAATTGATGCCTTATTCGTTTATCGTCTGAGTTCATTATGAATCAATAGCGTGATTAGATGTTTATTAGTTAGCAGGGGTTAAGTGAGATGTTTAATTTAGGTTCCATGCTCAACCTGGGCTCTACCGAACCGATCGTAGGTAAAGCGCATATCATAGTGGAGCATTCAGCCACCGCACTTTTCTAGTATCTCGCAGACGAACTATTTGAGAATTACCCCAATGGTCTCCTGAAGTTAAAGAGCTTGAGAAAATCACTCCCGGCCCGGTACAGTTAGGAACCGAAGGACGACAAGTACGTATTGATCAAGGACGCCGCTCAGAATCAGAATTCAAGATATCTGCTTACGAACCCGATCTACGCCTAACACTTCCGGAATATCTGCTGGAGACGAGTCCTAATTATTTCGGTTTTTTCTGGGATCTGATGATTGACAATTACCAGGTGTCCTCCTTTGAAAGTTTGGAAAAGGCAGTTTTCACAGACTCTCCGCAGGCTTACGGAGGTGGTAATATTTTCAAGACTCACGAAGAACAAATCGAATTGCTGCGTCGCGTCGCTTCACTCGCGGCATGCATAGTACTAGGGAAACACTGATTAATTCACCGCACACCAAGGGCTAATCGAGCGGTTTT
>NZ_CADEGP010000038.1 GCF_902826915.1 uncultured Nitrosomonas sp. | reverse complement strand
TAATACAATATTGTTAAACTCAATCAGTTAGTTATGCTTTTTGAGTAAGCTCTAGATATCTGTGTTCGCTATCGTACAGACCAATCTTTCTTAAAAATATATACATATAAAGGAGCGGTGATAGTCATCATCGCTTCAAATTAAAATTAATTGGAGAGTTAAATATGAAAACTATTACATTATTCGCAGGTTTTTTGCTTATGGCTTTTTTATCTTTGGGGACACTAGCGGCATCTAGTAATTTAGACCAAGCAATCCAACATGCTGAAGCTGCGATGAAGTCTGAGAAAGGGAAATCGATTGCTAAACATGCGACAGAAGCAAAAAAATATGCAAATGCGTCAAAAGGTGATTCGGATAAAGTAATTAACCGCAAACACCTTGATGAAGGCATTAAATGCTTGTCTGATGCTATCAAGGAAGGTGAGAGTGATGATGTCAAGGCAGCACAGAAATCTGCAAAAGATGCAGTGGAACATTTTAAGCAAGCTGCAAATTAATCAAAGTACTTTAGTATCTTAACCCCAGATTTTTTATCAGAAATTTTTTAATGATGAGAAAACAGTAGCACAAGCAATTTGAGTTCAAATAATTTTGAATAGATAATTGCAAACACGGACGGCGATAATTTAGGAAACTAGATTATATTCAATAGGTCATCTTCTTTGCTTCCATCATAAATTTTTCTAATGGGAAATCTGGGTTAGAAGATAGCCTGTGAATCTCGCTGTTTTTTGGGTAACAGTAGTGCATTAACAGTAGACGAATTCAAGTGATAACTGAGATCAAGAATATACGGGAATGGTATTGGTCCGAAGTCTTTGGTCCAGGACATCAACGTCGGTACTGATGAGAGTCGGTTCAATTTTTTACTGTGTTTGGTGCTATCGTTAAATTCAAGCGCGTGATCACCCGCACTCGCGAGTGTACCTATGCAGGGCTTGATGCAGCATGGTTGCATAGGAAAATCTTTGAAAATATCAGCAAAAAAAGCGCCTTGTAAACCGACCGAGGAAAATTGTTGAAGATGTGGCGTGGCATCTTGATGTGTCGGATCATCTACGCTTTACTGCTACTAGCCTGCTGCACGTCGGATGGGATTAAACATGACTTTTTAACAGAAACTTTAGATCGTCCAATTGTTGCTTCGTTCTCGATGGGGTTATCATAGTTAATGTCATTCGTCATGCCCATTAAACTATTAAAAACCAATACGAAATATTGTTACTAAGGAGTAAGATCGCATGCTGACGACGACACCAGTGCCTGACGCAGAACAGCATTATAAAAGTATTGCGAATCCTATTAACGTTGATCCTTCAGCACCACTTTTCATAGTGCTTAATGCATCATCGGGTAGTGAGGAGGCTGTCACTGCTCGTGATATTATCGAAGCCGAGTTGAACCAGGCAGGTCGTGAATTTGAGTTGTTCATGGTAACCCGTTCCGAGACTATTGCGGACGTGGCGCGAGACACTGTTCGTCGCGCTCGTAAACGTAGCGGGATAGTAGTTGCCGCTGGTGGCGACGGAACCATTAATGCCATGGTGCAAGCCACCATAGGGAGCGGTTGCCCTTTTGGTGTTATCGCGCAAGGCACCTTTAATTATTTCGGGCGGACACATAACCTACCTGAAGACACAGCCGCAGCTACCAGGATGCTGTTAGGCACGCTGGCTTATCCCATACAAGTCGGGTTTGTCAATGAACGTGTGTTCTTGGTTAACGCCAGTCTAGGACTCTATCCACAATTGCTCGAAGATCGTGAGACTTATAAGCGAAAGCTCGGTCGCAATCGCTGGGTGGCATGGGTATCAGGTCTTTATACCGTGCTACGTTACAATCGTCAGCTAGCCCTAACGATTGAGCACCAAGGGAAAGTCAGCACACTTTATACACCGACACTGTTTGTTGGTAATAACCGGTTGCAACTGGAACAGATCGGTATTGAAGAAGCATCCAAAACTGATAATGGTGAACTCACCGCAATCGCGATCCGTCCGATTAACACGCTTACGATGATCGGGTTGGGTTTTCGTGGCGCATTGGGGCAGCTCGGAGATACCGATCATGTAATGAGTTTTTCGTTCAAGAATCTCTTAGTCAAACCGGCACGGTTTTTTGGGAAAAAGCTTATCAAAGTTGCAACCGACGGTGAAATTACACAATTACGTATGCCGCTTGAGTTTCGCGTTGCCGATCAGGCTCTCTATCTTCTGAAGCCTGCGCCAGCCGCAAAGAAATAATTGTAGTTTATCTATGGCGATGCTTTGGCAAATCTCTGATCTACACTTTGGTACTGAACGGCCAGAGGTTGTGTCCGCGCTGGAAACCCTGATACGCTCAATGCCGCCCGAGTTGGTGGTGTTGTCCGGAGACATTACGCAACGTGCGCGGCGCGTGCAATTTCAAGCTGCGCGGTCGTTTGTGGATCGATTGGGCGTGCCAGCTACCCTCATTATTCCTGGAAATCACGATATTCCACTGTTTAACCTGGTTGGTCGTCTAATAGATCCTTATGCCAACCATTGCCGCAGCTTTGGTCCAGAGCTAGAGCCGGTATACGATTCGCAAACTTTGCTGGTTATTGGTGTAAATACGACACGGCGTTGGCGTCATGTCGATGGCGAGGTTTCAGCAAGTCAACGCGAGCGTGTTGCTCAACGTCTCAGTCGTGCCTCTGAGGAGCAATTATGCATCGTCGTTACGCATCAACCCGTGGCTGTAACATCTAAAGAGGATATAACTAACTTACTGCATGGACACGAAGCTGCAATATACGACTGGTCCAGTGCCGGCGCTGATCTGATACTGGGTGGACATATCCATTTACCCTTTGTGTTACCTTTACACGAGCGCTTTGATAACCTGCTGCGCCATGTATGGGTAGCACAGGCCGGAACTGCAGTGTCTTCTCGCATTCGCAGAGGTGCAAATAATTCGGTCAATTTGATTCGTACTACCGGCAAACTGAATAAATCTCGCACAGCTATGATAGAACGCTGGGATTACAATGATGCAACACGGAGATTTGGTCTCAAGTGCACACATTCTTTGCTGCTTAGTTCTAGGCACTTATGCAATGGCATTAAAATAGTTTGAGACCTTACTAGAATCTAAAGGGGTGCTATTTTTAAGATGTTGGCTAGGTTGTATATTAAGAGCTGAATATCAACATTCTCTCTGCCATATGCATTAGATAGTTGAGGTGGATTTGACTAACTTTGATGTTTCGACTATATTGGAAACATGGAAATTAATATTGCTATTAAAGCGCTCACTGCATTAGCTCATGAAACCCGATTAACTATATTTCGGAAGCTGGTACAGGCAGGAGAATCCGGGATGTCAGCGGGTGCGCTGGCTAGGGAATTACACATTCCAAACGCTACCCTGTCATTTCATTTAAAAGAATTAAACAACGCAGAGTTGGTTACTGCGCGGCAAGAAAGTCGATTTATTTTTTATTCAGCAAACTTTGAAACGATGAACGGGCTTTTGGGTTATCTCACAGAAAATTGTTGCGCTGGTGTTTCATGTACGCCTATAGAAGTCTGGTGTGATGAAGAAAGAAGTTAAATATTTTTATAATCTATTAAGGACGTAATGCGATGAAACGATTTCATGTACATATTGCCGTCAATGATCTGGAAGAAAATATCAGTTTTTATTCTGCGCTATTTGGCGCAAGCCCGAGTGTCAGCAAAACGGACTATGCGAAATGGATGCTGGAAGACCCCTACATAAATTTTGCGATATCAACGAAAAGTGCCAAAACAGGCATAGATCATGTTGGAATTCAGGTTGAATCGGACGATGAACTCAAGCAAATAAATCAGAGGTTAAATGAAGCTTCATTGAGTACGACCGAGCAAACAAATGCTCAGTGTTGTTATGCCGCTTCTAACAAATATTGGACAATCGATCCTCAAGGGATTGCTTGGGAAGCTTATCATTCATTAACTTCCATACCCACATTTGGTCAGGACACCGAAATTTCCGTCAAAAAAGAATCCTGCTGCGTGGCCTGAAATGAACATACTTTTTCTTTGTACCGGAAACTCATGCAGGTCTATTTTGGCCGAAGCAACATTCAATCACATTGCGCCCGAAGGCTGGCATGCAATGAGCGCGGGAAGCAAGCCTACTGGTAAAGTTCATCCTCGCTCGTTAGCCTTGCTTGAGCATGAAAAAATTTCAACAGAAGGACTTTACAGTAAATCTTGGGACGATTTGCCAGTTGTTCCGGATATTGTGATTACTGTTTGCGGGAACGCGGATAAGGATATGCCCCATCTATCTTGGCTCCACTTTACGTACTCATTGGGGCGTTGACGATCCCGCTACAGCCAAGGGCACAGAAGAAGAAATTAATGCAGCTTTTGAAAAGGCCCTATCGAACACTACGCGCCCGTATAGAATATTTCTTCGATTCCAAGTTAGAAGAATTAATAAAAAATAAATCTCCCTCCTTACAGCAAAGATTGGACAGCATAGACCTATCTATCAACGATTAGAAGACAAGTTCTTCATATCGATTTCTATTCAAAAGGACATTCCGAATGCTGATTGCCATTCTGATTTTTATATTCACGCTCGTATTAGTGATTTGGCAACCGCGTGGCTTGGGCATTGGATGGAGTGCTTCCCTTGGCGCCGGGGTTGCTCTTGCCTTGGGTGTAGTTAGTATCAGTGACATTGCAATCGTTTGGGACATTGTTTGGAACGCGACCGCTGCATTTATCGCCATCATAATCATTAGCCTGTTACTGGACGAAGCAGGTTTCTTTGAATGGGCAGCCTTACACGTGGCGCGATGGGGCGGTGGGAACGGGCGTATATTATTCGTCCTTATTGTTTTGCTTGGAGCCGCCGTCTCAGCCCTGTTTGCCAATGATGGCGCTGCGTTGATATTAACGCCCATCGTGATGGCTATGTTAATAGCACTTAGATTTAGCCCGGCTGCAACATTGGCCTTTGTAATGGCGGCAGGATTCATAGCAGATACAGCAAGCTTGCCACTTGTAGTATCCAATCTAGTAAACATTGTTTCTGCTGATTATTTCAAAATCGGTTTTTCCGAGTACGCAAAAATCATGATTCCGGTTAACCTTGCATCGATCATCGGCAGCTTGGCAGTGCTTTATTTGTACTTTAGGCGAAGTATTCCTATGCATCATGACCAAAGCTTACTTAAGGCTCCGAGTGAAGCGATACGGGATTCGGCAACATTTAAGGCTGGCTGGATAGTGCTTACGTTATTACTTATCGGATTTTTTGCATTGGAACCCTTTGGAATTCCGATCAGCTTTGTGGCAATGAGCGGTGCGCTCGTATTATTTCTGGTTGCGGCAAAGGGTCACATTATCAGCACTCGCAAGGTACTGAGGGAAGCGCCGTGGCAAATTGTTATTTTTTCTTTAGGAATGTATTTAGTTGTGTATGGGTTGCGCAATGAAGGTTTAACTGAATACATCGCCAGCTTATTAAATATTTTCGCTGATTACGGATTGTGGGGAGCCACACTAGGAACAGGGTTGCTAGCAGCCTTTTTATCATCCATCATGAATAATATGCCCACAGTGCTAATCGGTGCTTTATCAATTGATGCAAGCAGCGCAACTGGAACAATCAAGGAAGCAATGATTTATGCGAATGTGATAGGCTGCGATCTAGGCCCCAAAATAACGCCCATAGGCAGTTTGGCAACATTGTTATGGCTGCACGTGTTGGCGCGTAAAAATACAGTCATCACTTGGGGCTATTATTTTAAAGTCGGGATTGTTTTGACGTTGCCAGTATTAGTAATTACGCTTTCCGTTCTTGCGCTTTGGCTTAGCATTAAATGAATTTGATAGCTGCGTTGTAGTAGCCGCAGACTGGAGTTGGAGTTATCCCCTTTGAACGGACACATTATGTTCTGTTTAAAGGAGAAGAAATATGACGCAAAACTACAAACCTGCTTACCCACCGGAGTTTCGTCAACAGATGGTGGAATTGCTCGCATTAGGTAAATGCCCCAAGCCCCAAGCAATTATCCAAGGAATTGGGTTGCCACTACACTTCGATACAAACCTGGTGTCGGGCAGCAGGTGTACCCATGAGGTCAAGCCAGGCAATTGCTTCCGCTGCAATATCGAGTGTTACCTCCTTGAGTGCCAACGAGCGGCAGGAGCTAATGGAATTGCGTAAGAAGCTCAAGCGTGTGGAGATGGAGCGTGACATATTGGCAAAGGCTACGGCCTGGTTTGCAAACAACAAAGATCGATGGGGAAGGTGTGCCAATTAATCAAGGCAAACCGGGCCCAATTTCCAGCTCGTGTTCTATGTAAGACACTCGGTGTATCGCACAGCAGTTACTATGACTGGGCAAAACGCACACCCAGCCGACGGGCCATTACCAACTGTCGATTGATCGAGCAGATCATGGCTATATATCGTACAAGCGCAATGAATCGCCAAAAGAAAAGACATACGTTGCCCCGTTTAATGCAGAAGAGCAAGCGGCAATAATCAAAGCTGCTGCAAGATCAATAAAAAACCAGTGCATTGTATTTTTTTTGGACTGGGATGAGAACTTCAGAGCTAATTGCCTTAGAATGGACGGATATCGACTGGAAACGGAAGAAAATAAAGATTAACAAGGCGCGTACTTACGCTGCCAAGAACGACGAATCTACAAAAACAAAATCAAGCAATCGGGAAATAGACATGCTTCCACATGTAGAGGCTGCGCTGATCAATCAAAAGCTGCATACCCTATTACAAGGCGTGAAAGTGTTCTTAAATCTGCACACTAGCAAACAATGGATTGGCGATCAACAAATCAGGAAAGGATTCTGGATTCCATTATTGAAAAAAGAGTGTGTTACAGAAACCCGTATCAAACACGTCACACATTTGCATCAATGATGTTGTCGGCTGGTGAGAATATAGCGTGGATATCTGCGCAAATGGATCATTCTAATGTGTTAATTACAGCTAAAACATATGCTCGATGGATTAACAATAATGAGCAACATGGGACAAAAGCAGTCGAGATGTATGGACAGCATTTGGGCAATATTAATAAATAGTCTGTTGATTTTATGGCAAATAATGGCGGAGAAGGCGGGATTCGAACCCGCGGTACGGAATTACCGTACACACGCTTTCCAAGCGTGCGCCTTAAGCCACTCGGCCACTTCTCCAGGTTGCTGATAAGCAGGGGGCAAAGAATAAACCAGTTCGTGGTTCCGGGCAAATTTGTTTTACGCTGAATAGGTTTGAAGAAATTGAATTCAGTCCAAGTATTTCCAACTAGAAAACGTAGCGCCTTGTCCAATTGTCGTGCCGTCAGGTTTGTGGATATTCCAAATGGTGGCTTGCTCAACTAGAAAACGTTTTCCTGTGCTGGAAATTCTTATGCCGCGATAATCGGAAATATAACCTAGTGTTTTGGCTTGTTCCAGCATGCGCGCACGTTCTTTACGATTGGGTGATTCGGCTGTGAGGCGCGAGGGTGTTTGTGTGAATTGCTGCCAGCTCATCATCCATAAATTGAGAGCCGCTTGATTGCCATAATTTAATATGGGATCGTCTTCCGTGCCATGAGATGCCACGACAAACGCACTATTGAATAATTGCTCGGTTTGTTGCAGTGGCGTGCCGGTGCGTTCGATCAGTTCCAGCTTGATCCAATGCGTGTAACTGTCGAGTAAGTATTGGCACCATTTGACAGCGCTTGGGTTGTTCCAGTGGGTTCGCATTGCTCGGTGAAGGGATGTTGTGATAGAGAATGCTATGAGTGTAACGCACGTGATTGCAGGCTGACAACTGTACACGTTGATTCAGGCTGAACGCTTTTGGTTTTTGTTGGAAGTGACTTAATTTTCTTTTCTCAGCACAGTATTTTTTGTCTGTGGTAGTGTGTCGGGATAATCCTTGCTATAGTGCAATCCGCGACTTTCGTGACGCAGCAATGCACACTGTACAATTAAATCGGCGCTATCGACTAGGTTGCGTAATTCCAGTAGATCACTGGTAACACGGAAGTTGGTGTAGTACTCGTTGATTTCTTCGCGCAATAGTTCAATTCTGTGCTGTGCACGTTGCAGCCGTTTGGTGGTGCGCACAATGCCGACATAATTCCACATAAAACGGCGTAATTCATCCCAGTTGTGTGCAATCACAACTTCTTCGTCAGCGTCTGTGACACGACTTTCATCCCAATCCGGAAGTTTTGGCAATTCATTTGTGGGTTGATTGACGATGTCACTTCCTGCAGCCTGGGCTAACACTAGGCATTCCAATAGCGAATTGCTGGCTAAACGGTTGGCGCCATGTAATCCGGTGTGCGCGGTTTCTCCGATGGCGTATAGGTTGTTCAAATCGGTTTTGCCATGTTTGTCGGTGATTACCCCGCCACAAGTATAGTGAGCAGCAGGAACTACGGGGATCGGTTCTTTAGTAATATCGATGCCCAATTCTAAACAGCGAGCATAAATGGTTGGGAAATGTTCTTTTAAAAAATTGGTAGGCTTATGAGATATATCTAAATAAACGCAATCCAATCCCCTTTTCTTCATTTCAAAGTCGATGGCACGAGCCACAATATCACGTGGGGCAAGCTCAGCACGTTGATCGTGCCATGGCATGAAACGTTCGCCATTGGAAAGCTTTAATAAACCACCCTCGCCACGAACGGCTTCGCTGATTAAAAATGATTTTGCGTGAGGATGATAGAGGCAGGTAGGATGGAATTGAATGAATTCCATATTGGCAATTCGGCAACCCGCCCGCCAGCCCATTGCGATGCCATCACCGGTGGCTGTGTCGGGGTTGGTCGTATAGAGATAAACTTTGCTGCCCCCGCCGGTTGCCAGTACGGTATTTTGTGCCGCAAAGCTTAGTACTTTATCTTTCTTCTTGTCAAGAATGTATGCGCCAACACATTGTTTGTTCTGCTCTTTTGTGCAATCGGATAATTTATCATCGGTTATTAGATCGATAGCGATATGATGCTCTAAAACAGTAATATTCGGGTGTGATCGTATTTTTTGAATTAGGGCTTGTTGTACGGCTTTGCCAGTGGCGTCGCCACTATGGATGATGCGTCGCGTGCTATGGCCTCCTTCTCGGGTCAGATGATAGCCCGTTTCGCTTGTTTGGTCGCTGGTAAAGTTCACACCTTGACTGATCAGCCAATGAATCGCATCAGTTGCATTCTCGATAATGAATCGTGTGATGCTTTCATCACATAAACCGGCTCCGGCAATCAAGGTATCTTGGACGTGTTGCGATGGAGAATCATCATTTGATAGCGCTGCTGCTATGCCACCTTGTGCCCATGAACTGGCTCCTGATTCGGCAGTTTGTTTAGTCACAATACAAATTTTCTTGTGTTGTGCTAAGTGCAGCGCCAGTGAAAATCCGGCTAATCCGCTACCGATAATGAGCGTATCGTAGTTGTTGTCAGTCATTAAATGAGTCTTTGTTTATTATGATTAGTAGGTTGAATAATAACAGACTCAGAATGCCTTAACCCGGATACATTCAGTTTAGTTTCATTGATTAGTTCACTATTTAAATAGTGAACTAATCAATAGGGTTAAGTGTCATTAACACGATAGGCATAGAATTACATAGTTCCCGAGATTCATTTGGATAGGTATACTTGTTCATTTGTGTCATTATGGTATCTATAATGGAACAAGAATAAGGGTAGCAATTCATTCAAAATGCTCAGGGATCAAGTTGTATGAGTGATCGGGAGATCGATCAACAATTAGTAGAACGAGTTCAAGGCGGAGATAAGCATGCATTTGATCTACTAGTCATTAAGTATCAACGCAAGCTGGCTCGTTTATTGTCGCAGTTTATACGCGATTCTGCTGAAGTTGAGGATGTTACGCAGGAAGCTTTTATTAAAGCGTATCGAGCGTTACCATCATTTCGTGGGGATAGTGCTTTCTATACATGGCTATATCGTATTGGCATTAATACTGCGAAAAATTTTTTGGTATCTCAAGGGCGGAAATTGCCAACCTTGCAAGGTTACGATAATCAAGATGCCGAAGACTTTGAGGATAGTGGGCTACTGAAGGAAATGAATACGCCTGAGAGTGAACTGATGAGTCAGGAAATTGCTCAAACGGTGAATAAAACATTGGATTCATTGCCGGAAGAGTTGCGTACGGCGATCGTATTAAGAGAAATTGATGGGCTTAGTTATGAAGAAATTGCCAATATCATGAATTGCCCTATCGGGACTGTACGTTCACGAATATTTCGTGCGCGTGAAGCGATTTCAGAACAATTACGTCCTTTGTTAGGGACAAGTAAAGATAAGAGGTGGTAATGTGAAAAGTAAAGTATCTGCATTGATGGATGGTGAACTTGATCAACAGGATGTTACCAATGTTATTGAAGCCATCAGAAAAAATGATGGCTTACATGAGAAATGGGAAACTTATCATTTGATTGGTGATACGCTCCGAAAATCATCCCAATTATCCATAAACATCTCTTCCAGCGTCAGTCAAAAATTAATATCCGAACCTACAGTACTTTCTCCCAATGTAATCAGCGTAACAAGCGCAATCAAAAAACAGAAGCGTAAAGCATTTTCGTTTGCAGTGGCTGCTTCTGTTATTGCAATGATTTCTGCGGGGTTAATTATGAATAATTTATATAAGCCGCAGCAAATAACGATTGCTGAGCAATCGAATCAGGAAAATAACTTGAAGATTTCGCCCGTTATGGTTTCATCACCGCCTCTAATTCATAATTACTCACACCCGCCAGTTGAAATCAATGATTATTTATTCGTGCATAGAGAATTCTCTCCGGGAATTACAATGCGCGGACAAGCAGGCAATATTCATAACGTTGAATATCACGAAAGATATGGTAGATGATTAGTCGCAGTATTATTTCGTTGTTATGTTTCTTAGCATTTGGTTTTCAAGTTGCAGTTGCACAGGAGTTACCCCGTTCGTCTGAAAGCGCACTTGATTGGTTGAAAAAAATGGCCGAAGCTCCTCGTCGGCATAACTACTCCGGAACATTCATTTATTATGCAGATAATCACATAGAAGCATCACGCATCGTTCATAAGACTGATCACGCGGGCGAGCATGAAAGAATTGAAGTTTTAGATGGATCGCCACGAATAGTTTTTCGCACTAACGATGAAATGAAATGTTATCTGCCAGAAAGCAAAAGAATATACACCGAGAGACGTTGGTTTCGTAAATTCTTCCCCGACATTCTTCCGCAGCCGTTTGGTAATCTTGATGAGAATTATTACGTCAAAGAAGTCAAGCGTGAGCGCATAATCGATCATGAGTGTCAGGTTATTTCTTTGATACCGAGAGATTCATTACGTTATGGTTATCGATTCTGGATAGATGTCGGAACAGGTTTGCTTCTAAAAAATGCTATCACGGATGGTGACGAGATTATTGAACAGTTTGCATTTGCACAACTGGAAATTGACGGAGCAATTCAACACGATTTATTGAAACCTAGCTCGTTCATGACTCAAAATCAAAATGAATGGAAAGTAACCAATTTATTGACTTCTGTCATCAACGAGGGTGAATTAAAATGGCAGGTCAATAATTTGCCACTAGGTTTTAGAAAATTAATTGAAATGAAGCGTAACCTAACTGAGAAGCCTGTGTTTGTGGATCATATTGCCTTATCTGACGGGCTTGCAACTGTATCTGTTTTTATTGAGCCCATCGCAGAGGATGTGCCAACGCCTGCGCCAGGTTTCTTTACGGGGCGCGGCGCTATCAATATCTATGTGCGCGTGTTGGAGGGAAATAAAATAACTACAGTAGGTGAAGCGCCATTGGAAACCATTAAACTAATAGGCGACTCCGTTATTAAGCTTAATTAAGTTATTGCTGGCTGGAATCTATTGTGCTTTTTCTTTTCAGAAATATGGCTGCAATAGATGAGAAATTATTTTATTATTCATACAATCACTATTTAAATTCATGACTTAAATTTAAATAGTGATTACTCCGCAAAATTTTGATCGTTAGTCATGCATATAGGCATTTATTTTTTATATAAGCGTACAGTAAGGATAAGAAGCATGTTTCAATTAATGATAGTTCCCTTTGTTTTATTTTTATCGGTAAACTTTGCTCAAGCTACCACACTACCGAATTTTACCGGATTAGTTGAAAAACATGGTGTTGCAGTAGTGAATATCAGTGCTGTGCAAAATTCAAATATGATGAATAATCAAATAATTCCTGAGATACCAGGAATTCCAGAAAATTCACCATTTTATGATTTTTTTAAAAGGCATATACAGCCTTTCCCCGGGCCAAGAAAATCTGAACCTAAATCACTAGGATCGGGTTTTATTATTAGTTCTGATGGCTATATTCTGACAAATGCGCATGTGGTTGAAACTGCCGATGAGATAACAGTGAAGCTGAATGATAAACGAGAATTTGTCGCTAAAATTATTGGTACCGATCGTAAAACCGATATTGCGCTAATTAAAATCAATGCCACTGATTTGCCGGAAGTCACACAAGGGGATCCAGAAAATCTTAAGGTAGGTGAGTGGGTGATTGCGATCGGCTCTCCATTCGGTTTTGAACATAGCGTCACTGCGGGCATTGTGAGTGCTAAAGGGCGTTCTTTGGCACAGGAAAATTATGTTCCATTTATACAAACGGATGTCGCGATTAATCCAGGAAATTCAGGTGGGCCTTTGTTTAATATGAAAGGAGAAGTGGTCGGCATTAATTCTCAAATTTATAGCCGTACGGGCGGATTCATGGGGTTGTCTTTTGCCATACCGATCAATGTTGCCACTGAAATTGCTGATCAGCTAAAGATCAGCGGAAAAGTGAGTCGAGGTAGAATTGGTGTTATGATTCAAGAAGTAACTAAAGAATTGGCTGAATCTTTTGGATTGGCGGATAGCAAAGGGGCATTGGTTGTTTCTATTGAAAAAAATGGTCCTGCGGAAAAGGCGGGGATTCGAGCGCGCGACATTATTCTGAAGTTTGATGAAAAGGAAGTTTTAACATCTTCAGATTTACCCCGCATAGTTGGCAATACCAAACCAGGATCAAAAGCAACTATTCAAGTTTGGCGGGATGGCACCTTAAAGACCGTTAAGGTCGAAGTTGGAGAAACGCCTTCTGATGAGACATCAGAAAATCGAAAACTCAAGCAGAGTAAAAAACCGGGTACCTCAAATCGTCTTGGGTTGGCATTAAGTGAGATTACCGATGAACAGAAGAAACAGCTGGAGATTGCCAATGGCTTGCTGGTAGAAGACATGCAACCTGGTATTGCCAGCAGTTCAGGAATCCGCATTGGCGACATTATCCTTGGATTTAACAGTAAAGATGTAAAAAGTGTTGTGCAATTTAATGAACTGCTTAATCAAGTTAAGAGCGGAAAAAATATTGCTTTACTTGTAAAAAGGGGAGATATCACAACTTTCATTACAATGAAACTCTCCGATGATGATAAAGAAAATTGAGCCTTATTTACCTCCTTCCGATCAAATACGAGAACTGATCATCTATGGCCGTGAAGACTGCCATCTTTGCCAAGATATGATGCTTGCTCTGCAGCGTTTGCAGCAGCAAGTATCATTTGATTTCAAGGTTGTTGATATTGATTCCGATCCAGAACTGGCTAAACGTTATGGAGAGAGAATTCCAGTGCTGATGTCGCCGCTTATCAATCAGGAGATTTGCCATTATTTTCTCGATTTAGCAGCTTTAGATGATTATCTTGGTAAATTTCGTTAGAATGCTGCCTCTTTAATAGCCAATAATATTTCTGTTTCCAGCCTGGCTGCGTGATTTTTAAGATTGCTGGAAATATACTCTTTACATTTTATATCTGATGCAGCATATCCGTAATTTCTCTATCATTGCCCATATTGATCACGGCAAATCAACGCTAGCGGACCGTATTATTCATTTGTGTGGTGGTTTATCCGATCGGGAAATGGAAGCGCAAGTACTAGATTCTATGGATCTGGAGCGCGAAAGAGGCATTACTATCAAAGCCCAAACAGCAGCTTTACGCTACAAAGCAAGGAATGGTGAAACATACTTACTAAATTTAATTGATACACCAGGGCATGTTGATTTTTCTTATGAGGTTTCGCGTTCTTTAGCCGCCTGCGAAGGTGCACTTTTGGTAGTTGATGCTTCACAGGGTGTTGAAGCGCAAACCGTCGCGAATTGTTATACAGCGATAGAGCAAGGTGTTGAAGTTATTCCGGTTCTAAACAAAATTGATCTCCCGGCTTCAGACCCGATACGTGTCATCAGCAACATTGAAGAAGTAATTGGAATCGATGCACAAGGTGCGATTAAAATCAGTGCAAAAACAGGAGAAGGTGTAGAAGATGTTTTAGAAGCTTTGATCGCTAAAATTCCTGAACCGAAAGGCGATCCGAATGCGCCCTTAAAAGCCTTAATTATTGATTCCTGGTTTGATAACTATGTTGGTGTCGTGATTTTAGTCAGGGTGATGGACGGTACGGTGAAGCCCGGTGAAAAAATATTACTGATGGCTAGCAAAGCTGTTCAGCTCTGTGAGCAAGTCGGTGTATTCGTACCAAAATCGGCTGCTCGTGATTCACTCAGTGCTGGTGAGGTGGGTTTTATCATCTCCGGTATCAAAGAACTGAATATAGCAAAAGTGGGAGATACCGTAACTTCTGCAATTCGTCCGGCAGAAAAACCATTGCAGGGCTTTAAAGAAATAAAGCCACAAGTGTTTGCCGGTTTATATCCCGTAGAATCCAATCAATATGATGCGTTGCGTTCAGCATTGGAAAAGTTGAAACTGAATGATTCTTCACTACATTTTGAACCAGAAGTATCTCAAGCGCTGGGTTTCGGTTTTCGTTGCGGTTTTCTTGGGTTGTTGCATATGGATATTGTGCAGGAACGGTTAGAACGTGAATATGACATGGATTTGATTACGACAGCACCTACGGTTATTTATCAAGTACTGATGCGTGATGATACGGTAATTGAGATTGAGAATCCGTCAAAAATACCAGATCTTTCAAAAATTGCCGAGATTCGCGAGCCCATGATTACTTCAACTATTATTGTGCCAGAAGAATATGTTGGTGCAGTGATCACCTTGTGCGTTAGTAAACGTGGAAATCAAATGAATATGCAGTATATGGGTAAGCAAGTCATGTTGACATACGAGATGCCGCTTAATGAAGTTGTTATGGATTTTTTTGATCGATTGAAATCGACCAGCCGTGGCTATGCTTCTTTGGATTATGAATTCAAAGAGTTTCGTGCTTCCGATTTAGTGAAACTGGATATATTGATTAATGGCGACAAAGTTGATGCGTTGTCCTTGATTATTCATCGAAGTAGCAGTCAGTATCGGGGACGTGAACTAGTGCAAAAAATGCGCCAGTTAATTCCTCGCCAGATGTTTGATATTGCCGTACAGGCGGCAGTGGGTGCCCATATCATTGCACGTGAATCAGTCAAGGCGTTACGAAAAAATGTGTTGGCAAAATGCTACGGTGGCGATATATCGCGTAAACGAAAGTTGCTGGAAAAACAAAAAGCAGGTAAAAAGAGAATGAAGCGAGTGGGTAATGTGGAAATTCCACAAGAAGCGTTTCTGGCAATTTTGCAGGTCGATAATAAATAATGATGATGAGTAGAGAGAAATTTTATTTCCCGAATTTTAGGTCGAATTTAGATAGACATACAATAATTCAAAATAGCGTACATCGTTCATTATCAAAGGGAATTATATGAACTTTCCTTTGATACTATTTATTCTGCTTGTGATTACTGGCAGTGTTTGGTTATTGGATGCCATCTTCTGGAAAAAAAAACGTGGGCTGAATGAGAATGAGCCATGGTGGATCGAATATCCTAAAAGCTTCTTTCCTATTATTTTAATTGTTTTTAGCTTGCGTTCCTTCGTAATTGAGCCTTTTAAAATTCCATCGGGTTCAATGCTGCCTACATTATTAATAGGCGATTTTATTCTTGTAAACAAGTACACCTATGGCATAAGGCTGCCCGTTATTAATCAGAAAATTTTGGAAATGGATGAACCCAAACGAGGAGATGTATTGGTTTTTCGTTATCCAGAAGATCCATCAATAGATTACATCAAACGCGTTGTTGGTGTGCCGGGGGACGTTATCACTTATCATAATAAGCAGCTAATTATTAATGGAGAAGTGATTAAAATGGAATACGAGGGAGACTATAAATATATCGAATCTGGATTAGGGTATATTTATTCCGATCGCTATTCAGAATCTCTAGCTGACGAGAAACATTCCGTTATTATTAGTCAGGATATTAAAGGTATTCAGTTTTCGAACGTGCGGCAATTTGAATTCCGTGATAATTGTCAGTATCGTCGTACCGGGTTTACTTGCGAAGTGCCTGCCGGAAATTATTTTACTTTAGGCGACAATCGTGACAGTAGCAGTGACAGCCGTTACTGGGGATTTGTACCTGAGGAGAATATTGTTGGTAAGGCGTTCATGATTTGGTGGAATTTTGGGGATTTTGGCCGTATTGGATTGTCGATTAAATAATAAGCTTTTTTCTATAAGGTGAAAACGTGAATTATCACAAGATATCACTGAAACAAAAAGGTGTTAGTCTAGTTGGCTTATTAATGTGGTCCATCGTTCTGGTGCTAGTTGCTATCACTAGCCTGAGAATTGCACCTGCCTACATAGAATATTCATCGATTAAAAAGAACCTATCAGCCGTCGCTAAAGATCCAAATCTACAAAATGCAAACTTAAATCAAATAAGGTTAGCATTTATTAAACGCGCTCAGATTGATGATATTAAATCCATCAGTGGTCAAGATATTAAGATAGATAGAGAAAATGGACGAGTCATTTTGAGCACTAACTATACAGTAAAAATTCCGCTATTTTCCAATGTGTCTTTAAATATCGATTTTGAGGCAGTAAGCAATTAATACTCGAAAGATTATGCAAAATGGAGCAATATCAACTGCTACTCAGCAGTTACTGGATATATTCTGTGAACGTCTAGAATATAGTTTTACTCAACCTCAACTACTACAAGCGGCGTTAACTCATCGAAGTCACAGTGCGCCTCATAACGAGCGTCTGGAATTTCTGGGCGATGCAGTGTTGAATTGCGTAATCTCAGGAATTATTTATAAACATTTCCCAGAATTACCAGAAGGCCACTTGTCCCGGCTCCGTGCTAATTTTGTGAATCAAAAGGCATTGTCAAATATTGCGCTTAGCTTACAAATGGATAAGCTACTCAGATTAGGTGAGGGTGAATTAAAAAGCGGTGGCTGTCATCGCCCATCGATTCTTGCAGATACTTTTGAAGCTTTATTGGGCGCTATTTATCTGGATAGTAATTATGTGCAAGTGGAAACAGTGATTATGGCAATCTACTTACCTTTGATACAAAATATCGACCTTGAATCTCCAGCTAAAGACCCTAAAACTTTATTGCAGGAATTTTTACAAAGCCAGAAGCTATCATTGCCAGAATATCTAGTGGTTACAACCAGTGGTAAATCACATAAACAAAATTTCAAAGTAGAATGTGTGATATCCGCATTAGATATTCGAACTGCAGGCGAAGGTACAAATCGCCGAAGTGCAGAACAAGTAGCTGCCAAATTAGCCTATGAAAAAATTTGTCTGCACCACACACATTAATAGTGTTTAATAAGCTTTTAATTACTATTTATAACGTCCCAGAATGACCCTTTATGCCGAATTTTCGTACTGGTTATATAGCAATTATTGGTCGCCCCAATGTGGGTAAATCAACTTTATTAAATAAGTTGGTAGAACAAAAAATCAGCATTACATCGAAGAAAGCTCAGACAACTCGTTTCAGAATTAATGGTATTTTGACGGATCAGCAGACACAATTTGTCTTTGTTGATACGCCCGGTTTTCAAACACACTATACCAATGGTTTGAATGCTGCAATGAATCGAGTGGTGACTCAGAGTATGCGCGAGGTGAATGTTATATTGTTTGTCATTGAGGCAATGCGCCTTGATCAGCGTGATATTGCGGTACTCAAAATTTTACCTGAGAATGTTCCGATTATTTTAGTGGTCAATAAAATTGATAAATTGGCAGAAAAGAATCAGTTGTTGCCATTTTTAAATGAAGTAGCGCAAATAGCTAAATTTTCTGACATTATACCGGTGAGTGCGATGCATAAGATTCAGCTGCCTGAGCTCCTCAACACCATTCGCGATTATTTGCCTATTAGTCAACCAATGTACGATAAGGATGAAATTACAGATCGCAGTGAGCGTTTTCTTGCCGGAGAATTCATCCGTGAAAAATTATTTCGTTTGGTCGGCGATGAAATTCCTTATTCGACCAGCGTTGTGGTTGATCAATTTAAGTTAGAAAATCATTTGCACAAAATTTATGCCACCATTCTGGTTGATAAGCCCAATCAGAAAGCAATTATTATTGGAAAAAAAGGTGAAAAGCTTAAACAAATAGCAAGTCAGGCGCGAAAAGACATGGAGTTGATGTTTGGAGAAAAAGTGTATCTGGAAGTTTGGGTTAAAGTTAAAGGCGGTTGGGCTGATAGTGAAAGTGTGTTAAGAAATTTAGGTTATGAGTAAGCGATTAAGAATTCTTGGCGTCTTAGGAGTTTTAGATAATGATTGAATTAGGCGTCAATATTGATCATGTGGCGACATTGCGGCAAGCACGTGGAACGAAATACCCGGATCCAATTGAAGCGGCATTGATTGCCGAATCTGCCGGAGCAGATGCGATCACTTTGCATTTGCGCGAAGATCGGCGACATATTCAGGATCGCGATGTGGAAGTTCTGCATAACCGGTTAACGACTAGGATGAACCTGGAAAGTGCAGTTACCGACGAAATGATTAACATCGCGCTTAGAATAAAGCCTCACGATATTTGTTTAGTGCCTGAAAGACGCGAAGAATTGACAACTGAAGGTGGTCTCGATGTTGTGAGGTATTTCGACCAGATCAAGCGTGCATGCCAAAAATTGGGAGAAGCAGGGATACGTGTTTCATTGTTCATTAACGCTGACACGCTACAAATTGATGCAGCAGCCCGGGCGGGCGCGCCTGTCATCGAAATCCACACTGGCAATTATGCGGATGCGCACTCATTTGAGGCGCAAGAAAAACATTTTATCGAAGTGCAGGAAGCCGTTGCTCTGGGTAGAGACCTTGGTTTGAAAGTCAATGCCGGACATGGTTTACATTATGAGAATGTTCAAGCTATTGCCGCCATTCCTGAAATTTCGGAATTGAATATTGGCCATGCAATTGTTGCCAGAGCTATTTTTGTTGGTTTTAAGCCTGCCGTACAGGAAATGAAACAGCTCATGCTTGAGTCGCGTAAATGATCTATGGTATTGGAGCCGATATCGTCGAATCAGCCAGAATTATGCAATCGTTAAATCGTTTCGGCGAGCGCTTTGCACGGCGTATATTAACCACGAGCGAGTTGCTGGAATATCAATCGAGCAGTAAGCCAATTCTTTTTCTGGCTAGCCGCTTTGCTGCTAAAGAAGCATTATCTAAGGCAATAGGTACAGGTTTGCGACATCCGGTTAGCTTGACATATATTACGATCACTCATAATAGCTTAGGAAAACCATTTTTTCAATTTCACCCTGAGCTCGATCAATTACTTTCCGATCAGGGTGTCACCCAGCACCATCTTTCCATTAGTGATGAAATCAGCATGGTGTGCGCTTTTGTCGTATTGGAGAAATAATCGTGTTGCTTGGGCCAGTGATGCTCGATATTGCCGGAACACAACTATCTGAGGACGATATCAAGAGGCTTTTACACCCATTCACAGGCGGTGTCATTCTCTTTACCCGTAATTATGAAAATCACCGTCAATTGACTGAATTGACGCAGCAGATACATGCGTTACGAAGCCCGCATTTGCTGATTGCAGTCGATCATGAAGGCGGGCGCGTTCAACGTTTCCGGGAAGGTTTTACAAAACTGCCTGCAATGCGTGAGCTGGGGAAAATTTGGGATAAACAATCGAGTCGCGCTCGATATCTTGCTAAACAAGTTGGTTTTGTATTGGCTGCAGAGTTAAATGCTTGCGGGATTGATTTCAGTTTTACACCGGTGTTGGATCTTGATTATGGGCAAAGCTTTGTGATCGGTGATCGCGCCTTCCATCATGATGCGAGCGCCGTTTCGGACTTGGCGAATAATTTGATGCTTGGACTCAAAAAAGGGGGTATGTCGGCAATAGCAAAGCATTTCCCGGGGCATGGTTATATTCAGACCGATTCTCATTTGGAAAAATCAATTGACTCACGCCGGTACACTGAGATTGAGGTGAGCGATTTAGTTCCATTTCAACACATGATCGATTCAGGGGTGGCTGGAGTGATGCCAGCACATGTTATCTACCCAAAAATCGATGCCAAACCTGCCGGTTTTTCAAAAATATGGTTACAGAACATTTTACGCAAGGAACTGCAATTCGATGGTTGTATTTTCAGTGACGATTTAACTATGAGGGGTGCTGGAGATTATTTGGAGTCTATGTTGTCCCGCGCACAAGCTGCACTCGATGCGGGTTGCGACATGATATTAGTTTGCAATAATCCTGCGGGAGTCGATGAAATTTTGCATGGATTGCATTGGGAAATGTCAGCAACAAGCCTGTCCCGGTTGGCTCGTTTGCATGCTAGAAATCATACCGGTTCGATGATAAAGTTACGTGAAAATGGAGATTATGTGCAGGCATTACGTGAGATCAGCATTATTGGATGCGAGAATGGTGAATTGCCATTACAGTGAGCTTGCATTCATTTGTCAAAGCAAACTATGCACAGCATATTTTATTTTGCTTTAAACTTACTACTTGGCAAAAATTTCACAAAGGTCTAATCATGTTAGAAACATTTGATGTGGCGATTATTGGTGCTGGCCCAGGAGGCTATGTTGCGGCGATCCGTTGTGCGCAACTGGGTTTGAATACGGTTTGTATTGATGAGTGGAAAAATTCAAAGGGTAAGGCTAGTCTTGGAGGGACCTGCCTGAACGTTGGTTGCATTCCTTCCAAAGCTTTATTGGAATCTTCTGAGAATTATTTCCAAATTCAACACAAAATTTCCGCGCATGGGATTTCTGCAGAAAATGTTTCGGTAGATGTGCCGGTCATGATTGCGCGCAAAGACAAAATTATCACCACGTTTACCACCGGTATTACTTCACTATTCAAAAAGAACAAGGTTAAGTCGATGCATGGCAGAGGGACGTTGTTGAGTCGAGAAGAATCTGCCAATGTTTGGCAAATAAAAGTTGACGATAACGGTGCTACTGAAACAGTCCAAGCAAAGTATGTGATTATAGCAACCGGTTCGATACCACGACAGTTATCTTTTGCACCAGTCGATAACGAGATGATTCTGGATAATGTGGGTGCTTTAGCCTTAAAGGAAGTACCTAAGCGACTGGGAATCATTGGTGCAGGTGTGATCGGGCTTGAGATGGGTAGTGTATGGCGCAGACTGGGTGCGGAAGTCACGCTTCTTGAAGCGATGCCCGGATTTTTGATGGCAGCAGATGAACAAGTTGCTAAAGAAGCAAAAAGTATTTTCACTAAAGAACCTGGATTGCAAATCAACACCGGTGTCAAAATCAAATCGGTTAAATTATCCGGTAACTCTGTAGTTGTTGGTTATGGTGATTCTAACAATCAGGAACAGGTCATGGAAGTTGACAAGCTGATTGTGGCAGTTGGCCGCATCCCCAATACGACTGGATTGGGTGTGGAAGAAAATGATTTGTCTGTAGATGAGCGCGGATTTATTATTGTTGATCAGAATTGTCGGACTAATCTGACCAATGTATATGCAGTGGGCGACGTAGTTCGCGGTCCTATGCTGGCGCATAAAGCATCCGAAGAAGGTGTGGCTGTTGCAGAAATGATCAAACACCTTGAAACAAATCAGGCCAATGCGGATGAGGCTATTGATTTTAATACAATACCCTGGGTTATTTATACCGTACCCGAAATTGCGTGGGTAGGGAAAAACGAACAGGAATTGAGAGCAGCTGGTATTGCCTATAAAGTCGGCCAGTTTCCATTCATAGCGAACGGACGTGCGCGTGCCATGAACGAGACCAGTGGATTTATAAAAGTCTTAGCGGACGAGAAAACTGACCGTGTACTGGGTGTTCATATGATTGGTCCACATGTTTCAGAACTGATTTCAGAAGCAGTTATGGCGATGAAATTTTCAGCCAGCAGTCAAGACATCGCCTGTATTGTTCATGCTCATCCGTCTTTATCAGAAGTATTTCATGAAGCTGCGCTTGGCGTGGATAAGCGTACGTTACATATTTAATAGGCTGTTAAAAAAAATTTTGAAGTAGCAAATACAAAGAAAAAACAGGTGAAAGGCACGTTTATGCGTGATAAATGAGCATTTCGAGCCTGTTTTTAACACCGCAGCAGTAATGCAGATAGATCATCAACGACTTTTAATGATCTATAAGTTCAGCATTGCTTGTCCAAGCGTATCGAATCAATTTTAGAAGCAATTATTTCTATCGGGATTGACACTGCATGACCACTGCAGGTGATGGATCCCACCAGCTTTATTGATTAAATAATCAGCTCTCAATTGTTTGTTTTGTTCTACAGTTAAAGAAGCTTTCTCAGGTACAAATCTTTCCTCGCTCCAGAATCTGATTCTGCAAAATTCATCGTTGGGGTTGCAGAGTTTATTAATAGCCGCACTATAGATTGTTTTGTCGGTGTGCTTACTATGGTCGATAAGTACCAAATGTACAAATTTCCCCGAGTTTCCTAATTCCACAGTACGCACAACCTTCCACCCGATGCCGCTTTGCAACTGTGATGAAGATTCCTCAGCTGTCTCGTTATGCGCGTGTTCGTGGTTTTCGTCTTCGTGCTCGTGATCTTCGTCTCCATGAGAAAAAACACTAAATGGCAGAATAAGCAGTGTTAGTAATAAAAAGAAGTTTAAAAATAATTTGTGCATAAATTCTCCTCGACAAAATGCCAATTTCCTATAACTATATAATTCTTCGGTTGTGTTTAACTTATTGCTTCCAGCTAATTCTTACATTAGCTGGATGGTACTTGCAGCGGGCGAGTATACTCGAAAATCTAATTATGGACATTATTGACAATTCAATTATTACCAATAAAGCGTGCGGAATTTTTCTGGATATTACTTTTAGTAAAAATTTTATAAATTTTTATATTGAGTTTATTCATCCAATTCGATTAATTATTTGTCGCGACTAATCATTTCGGTTAAAATTCGTTTTTTTCAGGCGCGTAGCTCAGTTGGTTAGAGCACCACCTTGACATGGTGGGGGTCGTTGGTTCGAATCCAATCGCGCCTACCAATTTTCAAATAATATCCTTCTGTTATTTTCGATTGCATTGGCTATGGATGGCACATATCCAAATTCGTGTCACTTCCAGAAAATTGAGCGGAATGACACGGTGTTTGTAGTTCTTGGCTAATGTTTCTGAGAATTGGTATGGATGAGGCTAACATATCTGCCAGAATTCAATGATATTCATTCACTGACTTGCAAGGTCGTAATGCCACAGGATCGGAGTTAAATAGAAGAAAAATTAAAATATGTTGCTCAATTTTACTGGGAGATAAGGCATGAAAATTATTAAACTATTAAATATTAAGAATTTATTGAGTGTATTGCTGATTTGCACTTTAATGCTGCAAACAACTGCTTATGTGATGGCAGAAAAAATTGGTAGTGTCTCAACTAAATTTAAAATTTTAGGTGCAAACGATAAAATTGTAATTGAAGCATTTGATGACCCGGATATTGCTGGTGCTACTTGTTATCTAAGTCGAGCCAAGACCGGGGGTGTGAGTGGCATGGTAGGAGTCGCTGAGGATACTTCAGATGCTTCAATCGCATGTCGGCAGATTGGCCCTATTTCCTTGCCAGAAAAAGTAAAGAATGGTGATGAGGACGGTACCGAAGTTTTTAAAAAGAGTACGTCGCTATTATTTAAATCGTTACAAGTTGTGCGGTTTTATGATGCCAAAAGAAATGTCCTGATTTATTTAACTTATAGCGATAGAATTATTGAAGGGTCACCCAAAAATAGTATTTCGATAATTCCAGTTACGCCATGGCATTGAGTAAACAAAGCGAGCGAAAATAGATCATTTGCATTAATGGTATTTAAGAAAACCTAATATTATAATTACCAGTTATTTCTTACGAATTGTTTACTTTGGCAACATTATCTTCCATGCAATTATTTGCTTTTGGAATTAATCACAACACAGCGCCGCTGGATGTGCGCGAACAAGTTACTTTTCCTGAAAATACGATGGAGCATGCGTTACGCGATCTGGTTGGGCGTAATCCAATAAAAGAAGCTGCCATTGTGTCCACCTGTAATCGTACTGAGGTATATTGCTGCACCGAAAGACCGGAAGATGCTGTTGTATGGCTCGCTGATTTTCATCATTTGCCAACTCGTGAATTGGATCCCTACATTTACAAATTACCACGCGAGCAGGCTGTAAAACATGCATTCCGGGTTGCCAGTGGTTTAGATTCGATGGTATTAGGCGAGCCGCAAATACTCGGGCAGTTAAAAAGTGCGGTTAAATCTGCAGAACACGCCGGGACATTAGGTTTATTGCTGCATAAGTTATTTCAACGCACGTTTTATGTGGCTAAGGAAGTTCGAACCTCGACAGAAATCGGTACAAGCTCTGTATCAATGGCTGCGGCGGCAGCACGCTTAGCTGAGCGAATTTTTGGCGATATCGGCGAGCAGCGTGTTTTGTTTATCGGCGCTGGTGAAATGATTGAATTATGCGCTAATCATTTTGCTGCACGTAATCCAAAAAAAATCACGGTTGCCAACCGGACTACTGAGCGCGCTGAAGCACTGGCCAATCGTTTTAATGCACAAGCCATTACTTTAAGCGATTTGCCTGAGCAATTGGCGCTACACGATATTGTGGTAACTTGTACTGCGAGTCCACTGCCTATACTTGGCAAAGGCATGGTAGAGCGCGCAATTAAAATTCGCAAGCATCGACCAATATTTATCGTTGATCTTGCTGTACCGCGTGATGTTGAATCTGAAGTCGCAGAACTCGATGATGTTTTTCTTTACTATGTTGACGATTTATCAGAAATCGTCAAAGAAGGGCTGGATTCACGTCAGAATGCTGTTACACAGGCCGAAACCATCATTGACTCGAATGTGGTTGATTTTATGCGCTGGTTTGCCACACGTGAAATGGTTCCAACCATTCGCGCGTTACGTGACCAAGGTGAACGTTATCGTCGTCATGAGTTGGCTCGAGCTGTTAAATTGTTAGAGAAAGGTGAAGATCCCAAAAAAGTTATAGAGGCTCTGAGCAACGGCTTAACAAATAAATTCTTGCATGTGCCCTCCAATGCTTTGAATCAGGCGGCAGTCAATGAACGTGAAGAATTAGTCGAATTGGTTAATCGACTATACCAACTGCACCGTCCGCAATGAACAAAAATATCGCGGACCGACTCACTCGTTTGAGTGTGCGTTTGGACGAGTTAAATCATTTGTTGAGTAGTGAATCTGCAACAGCAGATATGGATAATTATCGTAAGCTTACGCGTGAGCATGCAGAAATTGTTCCGATTGTTGAGCTTTATCGATCGTATCAACAATTTGAGCGCGATGTGCAAACTGCGCGGGAGATGCATATTGATTTGGATATGCGTGCTTTTGCTGAAGCTGAGATTCAAACTGGGAAAGAAAAACTCACTCAGATAGAATCAGAAATACAAAAGCAATTACTTCCGAAAGATCCCAATGATGAACGCAATATTTTTCTGGAAATCCGTGCCGGAACCGGTGGAGATGAATCCGCTTTGTTTGCCGGGAACCTGTTTCGCATGTATTCACGCCATGCAGAAAGGCAGCGCTGGCAGGTGGAAGTTATTTCGCAAAGTTTGTCGGAAATTGGCGGATATAAAGAGATTATTGCCAAAATTATTGGCCATGGCGCTTATTCGAAACTTAAGTTCGAATCAGGTGGTCACCGTGTTCAGCGCGTACCGGTAACTGAAACTCAAGGGCGCGTGCACACCTCTACATGCACCGTGGCTGTTATGCCTGAAGCCGATGAAGTGAGTGAAGTGGTTTTGAATCCTTCTGAATTACGCATCGATACTTTCCGTGCTTCTGGCGCTGGTGGCCAGCATATCAATAAAACTGATTCCGCCGTGCGTGTGACTCATCTGCCTACCGGGATCGTCGTGGAATGCCAAGATGGGCGTTCACAGCACAAAAACAAGGCGCAGGCATTGAGCGTGTTGGCGGCGCGTATCCAGGACAAACAAATGAGCGCACAGCATGCGGAGCAAGCAGCTACTCGGAAATCATTGGTAGGTACCGGCGAACGCTCGGAGCGGATCCGTACCTACAATTTTCCCCAGGGGCGGGTAACCGATCATCGCATCAATCTGACGCTCTATAAGATGGATCAGATTATGGATGGAGACATTGATGAACTTTGTTCGGCACTTATGGCCGAGCATCAGGCTGAGTTGTTAGCCGCATCAGTACAAGAATGATCAATTACCTTTGATCATTCTGAATAATTGCTATGCAACCTGTAACAATTTCGCACGCATTAGCTGCCGCATACTCAACAATTAACAAAATTGATGCAATCCTATTGTTGCAGCATGTGTTAATCGTAAATCATGCATTTTTGTTGACTTATCCTGATCAAATACTAACTGCACAGCAAGTCGAGAAATTTTCTAGCCTAGTTCAGCAGCGCATTAAAGGATTACCGATAGCTTATTTAATTGGGGAGCGTGCATTCTTTGATCTGACTCTTAAAATCACAGAAGCCGTATTAATTCCTCGTCCTGAAACTGAATTACTGGTTGAGTGGGCGCTCAAGCTGATACCGTCTGATAAATTTTTTAATGTATTGGATTTGGGAACAGGTAGTGGTGCGATCGCAATTAGCATTGCCAAACATCGCCCTCAAACTCAAATCGTTGCAGTTGATTTGTCGCCAGCTGCGGTTGATGTTTGCCGAAGAAATGCAGATATTCTAAAAGTGGCCAATCTACATGCTATCAGTGGGAATTGGTTTGATGAACTTTCAGGAGAGAAATTTGATCTGATTGTATCAAACCCACCTTATGTGGCTGAGAATGATCCTCACTTGCTACAAGGTGATCTGCGATTTGAACCAAGAATAGCTTTGTCCACAGGGGAACATGGTATGGCCTGTATCACTCATATTATTAATGCAGCGCCTAGCTATCTGAATAAGGAAGGGTGGTTATTGCTGGAGCATGGTTATGATCAGGCTGAAGCATGCAGAAAATTGTTACGTGATATGGATTTTAGTAATATTTGTTCTTATCCGGATTTGGCTGGCATAATGCGAGTAAGTGGCGGTCAATTGAATTTATCAATCTAAACCATATAACTATATTATGGTTCTAATGTACTAATTAATGATGTTTTTTTCTTGTTTCTATATAAAATTTTTTGGAATGATCTTTGGGAGAAATTAACGCTATGAACGTTGAAGATTTAATCGAGCAACAAATTACGGCACATCCGGTAGTGCTCTACATGAAAGGCACTTTAGATCAACCGCAATGTGGTTTCTCAGCGAATGCTGTGAATATTCTTAAGGCTTGTGGAGTTGATGACATTTTTTCGGTTGATGTTTTGGCAGACCCGGAAATCAGGCAAGGCATTAAAGATTTTTCTAATTGGCCCACGATTCCTCAGTTGTATGTGAATGGTGAATTTATTGGCGGTTCGGATATCGTGGCTGAGATGTACCAATCTGGAGAGTTACAGAAATTGTTTGAGAACTGATTTCAGTTAAGATAGCTAGCAACGATTCAGGGTGTTTACGTCGATAAATGACTGAATCGTGCTACAGATTTTTTATTTCAAGTTAATTGATTGCCGTTGCAATAACCCAATAACGTGCAAACTTACCTGCCGCAATAAATAACAGTGCCCACAACCAATTGGTTCGCAGCCATCCGGCAGCCACACATAACACATCACCTATCAGCGGCGTCCAGGATAAAAGCAGAATAGGATTGCCGTGCCGACGCACCCACTCCAGACTTCGCATATTACCACCTAATTTATTATGTAATGTTTTTTCATCTGGTAGTAGCCGACCAATGAGATACGAACTCATTCCGCCCAATGTATTGCCGATGGTTGCTAAAATAAGCGCTGACCAGTGAAGATCGGGATATGCCAGCAAGACGCCCACAAGCACAGCTTCCGATCCACCCGGAAGAAGGGTGGCAGCCAAAAAACTGCTGGTGAATAAAGCCAGCAGGCTAGATTGTTCATCCATAACATAATCCGGAATTAGAAAGTGTCATAGTTTAACCTGATATTCTGTGACGCGGCGAAAGGTAGAAAAACAGAGCAAGATCGGAGTGAATTTAATCAGGTGTTGATGAAGATAGAGGATGAACAGGGTTGAATATTGTGAACAGGATGGGAGCTATAGTCAAATCTGGTGTATGAGAATCAAGCGACCTGCTGTTTTTGAT